>CAZBJT010000033.1:0-10026 GCA_964492215.1 uncultured Planctomycetales bacterium
TATTGATGTGCAGGCATTGGGTTGTGACTTTTTTGTTTTCTCCGGGCACAAGATTTTTGGGCCTACGGGAGTGGGTGTGTTGTACGGTAAGCAGGCCTTGTTAGAAAGCATGCCGCCGTATCAAGGTGGGGGTGATATGATCGCTTCCGTCACCTTTGAGAAAACCACCTATAACACATTGCCTTATAAATTTGAAGCAGGTACACCGGCGATTGCCCAGGTGATTGGTTTAGGCCGGGCGCTAGAATATGTGCAGAGCATCGGCTTAGATAAAATGGCCGTGCATAAAGAAGAATTGTTGGCTTATGGTACGAAGGTGTTGTCAGCGATACCGGGCCTTACATTGATCGGTACTGCCAAAGAAAAGACGTCTATTCTTTCATTTACGGTTGAAGGTATTCATCCGCATGATTTGGGCACTATCGTCGATGAAGAAGGGGTGGCCATTCGCACCGGGCATCATTGCACCCAGCCGGTGATGCAGCATTTTAAAGTGCCGGCAACGGCCCGCGCCTCATTAGCTTTCTATAATACTAAAGAAGAGTTGGATGTCTTAGTCAAAGCGCTGCACCGCGCTAAGGAAATTTTTCATGCGTGACGAACTTTACCAACAGACCATCTTGGAACATAACCGTTCCCCGCGCAATTTCAAAAAGCTCGAGGGGGCGACTCATGTGGCTGAAGGGTACAATCCTTTATGCGGCGACCATCTGTGGGTTTATATGAAGGTCAATGCGGACAATGTGATTGAAGAGGCCACGTTCGAAGGCTCCGGCTGTGCCATTTCTAAGGCATCGGCGTCCATGATGACCACAAGCCTTAAAGGCAAGACCGTCGCGGAAGCCCAGCTTTTATTTACGGAATTCCACAAGCTGGTCATCGGTGATTTAAAGCCCGACACAGACCCTAATCATTTAGGCAAATTGACCGTATTTTCCGGCATTTGGCAATACCCTTCACGCGTTAAATGCGCCTCACTTTCCTGGCACACCATGCACGGTGCTTTGGAAAAAGCCAAAACCATCTCGACCGAATAACATGCCTATCATAGATCAACTCCATAGACCCTTGCGTGACCTGCGCATATCGGTCATTGACCGTTGTAATTTCCGCTGCCCGTATTGCATGCCATCGGAGCATTTTCATCATGCGTATGAATTTTTAGATAAGAAAGAATGGTTGAGTTTCGATGAGATCACCCGTTTGGCCAAAGTGTTTGTCAGCTTAGGGGTAAAGAAGCTGCGTTTAACCGGCGGTGAGCCTTTATTGCGGCCTAACCTTGATGAGCTGATCCGTCAATTAGCCACGATTAAAGGGGTGGAAGACTTAGCATTGACCACCAATGGCTCCATGCTGGCCCAATGGGCCCCGCGTTTAAAAGCCGCCGGCCTTAAGCGTTTGACGGTCAGTGTCGATACCCTTGATGAAGCGGTCTTTCGGCAAATGAGCGGGGAACGCGGTAATATTAAAGAAGTGCTCGATGGCATACGTAAAGCCCAGGAAGTCGGTTTTGCCCCCATTAAAATTAATGCGGTGATACAGCGCGGGGTCAATGAACATACTGTTTTGGATTTAGTCACGTATGCCCGTCGGGAAGGCTTGATCGTGCGTTTTATTGAATACATGGATGTGGGCAATCAAAACGGCTGGGACTATAAGAATGTGGTGCCGTCTAATGAGATCATGCGGCGTATTGATGAGGTGTTTCCCCTACAACGTTTGGATGGCACCGAAGGGGGAGAGACCTCCGAGCGTTATCGTTTCAAAGATGGCCAGGGCGAAATCGGTTTTGTTTCTTCCGTGACCCATGCCTTTTGCGGCACCTGCAACCGCCTGCGCCTATCAGCCGATGGAAAAATGTACACCTGCCTTTTTGCTACCCACGGCACCGACCTGCGCCATCAATTACGCGCCGATGCCGATGATGCCCTGCTGGCCCATTTGATCAAAGTCGTCTGGATGAAACGCGAAGACCGCTACTCCGAAACCCGCTCCGAAGCCCGCCAGTCCCGCCGCAATACGCCTAAAGTTGAGATGTATCATATCGGCGGGTAGTCATTAATCCGATGCAAGGTCTGTAATCCTTCCTTTTCCACATGAGGTGGAGAAAAGTCAGTAATAAGAAGAAGTGCGCCCTTCTTAATTTTCTATATTACGCTATTATCTGTAGTTGTTTTGAGGGTTTAACCATTTGGAGAGAGATTTAGCGTGAATGCGATTCAGGCAAAAATGGATTTACTCTTAGAGCGCATCAAGATTTTCCTGCAGGGGAAGGATCTAGGGAAAGAGCACGTCCGAGAAGAATCACCATTGCGTTCGGAATTATTCAGCAGTGACCAGATGAAGCAGCATGGCAAAATACTGGCAGGGCTGCACCACTTGACCCAAGAACGTGGTTCCCAATTATTGCTCACCCGCCTGACGGAAAATGAAAATGTCTTGATCGAAACACGTAATCTTTTGCTTCCCGCCGTCAAAGCCAAACGCCTCATCGTACCAGCTGCCGAATGGCTGCTTGATAATTTTTATTTGATTGAAGAACAAATCCGCACGGCCAAGCGTCACTTACCTAAAGCCTATCACCGCGAATTACCTCTCTTAGCTCATGGACCATCCGCGGGTCTGCCGCGGGTGTATGACATCGCTTTAGAAATGATCGCGCATGGGGATGGCCGCGTTGATCCGGAAAATTTGACCAACTTTATGGTGTCTTATCAGAAGGTCACGGCCTTGAATTTAGGGGAATTGTGGGCCATTCCTATTATGCTGCGCCTGGCATTAATCGAGAATTTGCGTCGGGTAGCAACCGTCATTATGACCGGCCGCGTGGAGAGGGATTTAGCTAATTCCTGGGCAGATCAGATGATCGATATTGCCGAGAAAGACCCCAAGAGTTTGATTCTGGTCATCGCGGACATGGCACGCTCAAAGCCGCCCATGTCGAGTGCCTTCGTTGCTGAATTGGCCCGACGTTTGCAGGGGCAAAGTTCGGCCTTGGCGTTGCCATTAACATGGATCAAGCAATGGTTGTCGGAGGCCGGATTGACCATCGAGCATTTGGTGCATTTAGGCAATCAGCGCCAGGCGGCTGACCAGGTTTCTATCAGTAATAGCATCGGCAGCTTACGTTTACTTAGTGGGGTGGATTGGCGGGATTTTGTTGAGACATTAAGTGTTGTCGAGCACACCTTGCGCGAAGACCCGTCTGGATCTTATGCACAGATGAATTTCGCCACCCGTGACCGTTACCGTCATGTGGTAGAGAAAATAGCCAAGAATAGCCATTTGTCCGAGACAGAGGTAGCCAAGAAAGCCATCCGTTTGGCTCATGAAGCCAAGGGAGAAAAGGGGGCCCAGGATCGGAGTGCCCATGTCGGCTACTATTTGATTGATAAAGGGCTGCCGGAGCTTGAGCAAGAGGCCCAGGCCTATGTCTCACTGCCTGAAGCATTACGTAAAACCGGCAAACAGTTTTCCCTAATAGTATATCTGGGTGCCATTACAGCTATCACCGTATTTTTGACCGCCATCATTTTATTTCACACTAGCCTGATTGGCGTCCCGCATTGGATGTTCATTATCCTGGGTTTTCTTTTATTGATGGCTGTCAGTCAATTGGCTTTGGAAGTGGTCAATGGCCTGGCAACCTTGGTTGTGATGCCGCGACCCATGGCCCGTATGGATCTTTCCCATGGCATACCGCCGGAATTACGCACATTGACGGTCGTCCCGACCATGATTACCAGTCCTGCTAATATCGATCATTTAATTGAGACCTTAGAGGTACGGTTTTTGGCCAATCGGGACGAGCATTTGCATTTTGCTTTATTGACTGATTTTGCAGATGCCCATCAGGAAACTTTGACTGAAGATGCCGAGCTTATGGTTTTAGCTAAGCAGGGGATAGAACGGCTTAATGAGAAATATAAAAGAACTAAGTATGACATTTTCTTTCTTTTTCATCGTCCCCGTCGTTGGAGTGCTCAGGAAGGGATATGGATGGGGTATGAGCGCAAGCGCGGGAAATTGGCGGCTTTAAACGGACTTCTGCGTGGTAATTCGAAAGATAGTTTTTCTTTAATCGTCGGTGATATTTCTATTTTGGCCAATGTGAAATATGTGATCACCCTCGATACCGATACGTATTTACCTCGGGACGCTGCCCGTCAATTAGTGGCCACCATGGCCCATCCCTTGAACCGGGCCCGTTATGATGAAATCAAGCAGCGCGTATGCGAAGGGTATGGCATCCTTCAGCCGCGCGTGAGCATGAGCTTACATGGCATGAGCCGTTCATTTTATGCCCGCCTGCACGGGGGAGAGCCCGGCATCGATCCATACACGCGTGCGGTGTCTGATGTGTATCAGGACATATTTGATGAAGGCTCATTCATCGGTAAGGGGATTTATGATTTGGATGTATTTGAGCGTGTGCTTAATGGGCGTTTCCCCGAGGGGAAAATATTAAGCCATGACCTTTGGGAAGGGTGTTATACCCGTTCAGGTTTATTAAGCGATGTGCAGCTGTATGAAGAATACCCTATTTGTTACAGTGTCGACATCAAACGTCGTCACCGGTGGATACGTGGGGATTGGCAATTGATGGGATGGTTGTGGTCATTGGTGCCGGCCTATGGCGGCCGCAAACAAAAGAACACGCTTTCCATATTGTCTCAATGGAAGATCTTTGATAATTTCCGCCGCAGCTTGGCCCCGGTGGCCTTGATGGTGGTTTTATTATTAGGCTGGACGGTGTTATGGCCGCATGAATTCTGGACATTGACGGCGGTCGGCATTATTTTCTTTCCATCCCTGATGATGTCTGTGCTGGATATCTTTCGTAAATCCAAGGACACCTTATGGCGGCTGCACATCGATACCGTGATTAAGTCTATTGGCTGGCACGTGGCCCAACGGGCCTTGACGCTGATATGCCTGCCTTATGAAGCATTCTTAAGTTTAGATGCCATTATCCGCACCCTTTGGCGTATGGGTGTTACCCATAAACGGCTCTTGGAATGGAATGTGTCATCTAATGATAAGCGATGTGCTGATTTATTATCATCGTTTCAATTGATGTGGATTGCACCCCTTGCTGCAGCAGTTGTTTTTGTTTATTTGCTTAAATCAAATCCCGCTGTCTTAATTATGGCTGGACCGATTATTCTTCTATGGTTCGTTTCGCCGGCCATTACCTGGTGGATCAGCCGTCCTTATGCGCGCGAGGAAGCAAAGCTTGATGCAGAACAAATTACCTTCTTAAGAAGCCTGTCCCGCAAGACCTGGGATTTTTTTGAAACATTTGTGGGGCCCCAGGACCATTGGCTGCCGCCGGACAATTATCAGGGTAACCGGGGGGTGAAGGTGGCGCATCGCACCTCGCCCACCAATATAGGCTTGGCTTTACTGTCAAATTTATCTGCCTATGATTTTGGTTATATCACAGCTTCTCTATTGATTGAACGCACTCAAAACACATTGCACACCATGGCCAGTTTAAAACGTTACCGCGGACATTTTTATAATTGGTATGACACGCAGTCCTTGCAGCCTTTAGTTCCGGGTTATATATCGACGGTGGATAGCGGTAATTTGGCAGGGCATTTATTGACCTTGCGTCCTGGATTGCTGGGCCTTTGCAATGACCCTATTTTGGGCAAGCGGTTATTCGAGGGGCTGCAAGACACCTTTACAGTCTTAATGGATTTAATGGAAGGCAATACATCGCTTGCGCTTAACCAATTACACCGGGATCTTGAATCTGGCTATGCCATTAAACCAACCACATTATCGGAGGCCCACGTGTGTTTGGATCGATTGGCCAAAGATGCCGATGAGCTGATTAAAGAGCTTTCCGTTACTCCTCAGATTGAAGCCCTGGAGTGGGCGCATGCCTTCGCCAGGCAATGCCGTTCTGTGCTCGAAGAAGTGACATTTCTTTTTAATGATCATTTATCCGGTTTTGAAGGTATCCCGACACTGCGTGAGTTATCGGGGCGTAATGATGAGATCGGTGCACGCGCCAAACAGCGGATAGCAGTCATTGAAAGCTTGGCGGCACAAGCCGCGGATTTTGCCTGGATGGATTATGAATTTTTATATGACAAATCACGTTACTTACTTGCGGTGGGATATAACGTGGATGAGCGCCGTTTAGATACGAGCTTTTATGACCTTTTAGCGTCGGAGGCGCGTTTATGTTACTTTCTAGCCATCGCCCAGGGGCAATTGTCGCAGGAAAGTTGGTTTGCCTTAGGACGCCAGTTGACCACCGCGGGGACTAAGCCGGTGCTTTTATCATGGAGCGGTTCCATGTTTGAATATTTAATGCCGCTCTTAGTGATGCCTACCTATGAGAGTTCATTACTTGATCAGACCTGTAAAGCAGCCGTAGATAAGCAAATCGAGTATGGCAAGCAGCGTGATGTGGCCTGGGGCATATCGGAATGCGGCTACAATACGATCGACGCTAATCTTAATTATCAGTACCGTGCTTTTGGTGTACCTGGTTTAGGGTTTAAGCGGGGGCTCGAAGAAGATTTGGTTATTGCCCCGTATGCCTCTGTGCTTGCTTTGATGGTGGATCCTGAAGCCGCATGTCTTAATCTACAGCGTTTAAAACGCGAAGGAATGATGGGTCGTTTTGGTTTTTATGAAGCGATTGATCACACCCCTTCACGGCAGCGCCGCGGTGAATCAAAAGCCACGATCCGTTCATTCATGGCGCATCACCAAGGTATGAGTTTGCTTGCTTTGGCTTACTTATTGTTAGATCGCCCCATGCAAAAACGTTTTGAGTCAGATCCGCATTTTCAAGCAACATTGCTTTTGCTCCAGGAAAGCGTGCCTAAGGGTATACCTTTTTATGCCCACGCCAGTGAATTAGAAGGCATACGCACGTTCTCGAGCGACACCCAAATGCCCATACGTACCCTTAAGAATCCCAATACTGCCGTACCAGAGGTGCAATTATTATCCAACGGCCGCTACCATGTGATGGTAACGCATAGCGGGGGCGGGTATAGCCGGTGGAATAATTTGGCAGTGACCCGTTGGCGTGAAGATTTGACCTGCGATAATTGGGGTGCATTTTGTTATATCCGTGATTTAGCCAGCGGTGAATTCTGGTCGACGGCGTATCAGCCTACGTTGAAGAAACCTGAGAATTATGAAGCTATCTTTTCGGAAGGCCGGGCCGAGTTCCGCCGCCGGGATAATGATTTTGATACGTATACGGAAATTGTAGTTTCTCCGGAAGATGATATTGAATTGCGCCGCGTTCGTATTACCAATCGCTCTCGGATCAAGCGGACGATTGATGTGACTAGTTATGCCGAAGTGGTCTTGGCTGCACCGGATGGTGACATCATGCATCCCATGTTCAGCAATCTTTTTGTGCAGACAGAAATCGTGAAGGAGAGGCAGGCCATTGTCTGTTCCCGTCGTCCACGGGCCGTAGAGGAACATTCGCCCTGGATGTTTCATTTAATGTCGGTGCATGGGGCGGAGATCAGAAAAGTCTCTTATGAAACCGACCGCATGCGTTTTATTGGGCGCGGGTATAACATTGCCGAGCCTTATGCCATGAGCCATTCCGCCGCCTTGTCCGGCACCCAGGGGTCGGTGTTAGACCCGGTGGTGGCCATCCGTTCTCAGATTGTCCTTGAGCCTGAGCAAACCGTCACCATCGATTTGGTTTCCGGTATTGGTGCCACACGTGAGTCGGTGCTTACCTTGATACAGAAATATCAAGACCGCCGCATTGCGGACCGTGTCTTTGAATTAGCCTGGACGCATAGCCAGGTGGTGTTGCGCCAGATCAATGCGACAGAAACAGATGCCCAGCTTTATGGGCGTTTGGCTAATTCCATCCTTTATGCCAATCCGCTATTACGCGCCGAGGGTAGTGTTTTGGTGCAGAACCGACGGGGGCAAAGCGGTTTGTGGGGTTATGCCATTTCCGGTGATTTACCCATTGTGCTTTTGCAGATCGGGGATATTTCTCATATTGAATTAGTCAGGCAAATGGTGCAGGCGCATGCCTATTGGCGTTTAAAAGGGCTGGCGGTTGATTTGGTTATTTGGAATGAAGGGCACAATGGGTATCAGCAATTGCTGCAAGACCAGATTTTGGGATTGATCGCCGCAAGTGTAGAGGGGAAAGCCGCGCCCCGCTCCGGCGAGATTTTTGTCAGACCTGCCGAACAGGTGTCGAGTGAAGAGCGCATTCTTTTTCAATTGGTGGCACGCGCTATTATTACGGACCGCCGAGGTACATTAGCCACTCAAGTTAATCGCCGTGGGCCTGTGGTGGTGGCTCCTGAAAATTTGGTGCCGGTCAAAACTTATCGCCCCGAGATTGTAACGGTTGATAAGCCGCGTTCGGGGCTGCTGTTCTTTAATGGCTTAGGCGGATTTTCTGCGGATGGGCGCGAGTATGTGATCACCCTTAAGCCCGGACAGATGACACCGGCGCCGTGGGTGAATGTGCTGGCTAATCCGAATTTTGGTACTATCGTTTCGGAAAATGGCCTGGCGTATACCTGGAGTGTCAATGCGCATGAGTTTCGCCTGACGCCCTGGAACAATGACCCGGTCAATGATTTTACCGGCGAGGCCTTTTATTTACGCGATGAAGAAACCGGCCATTTCTGGTCACCTAGTCCAAGCCCTGCGCGTTCCGGCGGGGAATATATCAGCCGGCATGGTTTTGGTTACAGTGTGTTTGAGCATAGTGAGGATGGTATTCATTCCCAATTATGGGTGTATGTAGATTTAAAGGCCGCGGTAAAGTTCTCTGTATTGAAAGTGCGTAATGGCTCAGGCCGGCCGCGCCGTCTTTCGGCCACGGGTTATGTGGAATGGGTATTGGGTGATACGCGTTTTAAATCAGCCATGCATGTGAGCACCGAGATTGATCCACAAAACGGGGCGATTTATGCCCGCAATCCGTACAATACGGAATTTGCCGAGACAGTGGCATTTTTTAATGCGGATGAGTCGGTGAGGACGGTAAGCGGGGACCGCACTGAATTTCTCGGGCGCAATGGCACGTTGCGAAATCCCGCGGCCATGGCGCATGCACATCTTTCCGGCAAGGTAGGGGCGGCCTTGGATCCTTGTGCTGCCATCCAGGTGCCATTCGATTTAGTCGACGGGCAAGAGCGTGAAATTGTCTTTACGCTGGGTGTTGGTCAAGGGGTGGACAATGCCCGTGATTTAGTGCAGAGGCTTTGCGGATCCGCAGGTGCGAGCAATGCCTTTGAAGAGGTATCAACCTATTGGGCCCATACACTTAATGCGGTGCAGGTGGAAACGCCTGACTCTTCGCTTAATGTATTAACAAATGGATGGCTGCTTTATCAAACCTTGGCCTGCCGGGTTTGGGCCCGTAGTGGTTTTTATCAAAGCGGCGGGGCTTTTGGTTTCCGTGATCAATTGCAGGATGTGATGGCATTGATCCACACCGAGCCGCAATTATTGCGTGAGCATCTGCTTTTATGTGCAGGCCGTCAATTCACCGAGGGTGATGTCCAGCATTGGTGGCATCCGCCCTCAGGCCGCGGGGTGCGCACTCATTGTTCAGATGATTATTTATGGCTGCCTTTGGCTACCTGCCGTTATGTCTTAAGTATAGGGGATACGGGCGTATTGGATGAGTCCGTGCCTTTCTTGCATGGGCGTTTTGTCAGTGCCGAGGAAGATTCTTATTATGATTTGCCCCGCCGCTCCCAGGAAACCGCCACCTTATACGAGCATTGCCAGCGGGCTATTGTGAGGGGGCTTCGTTTTGGTGTGCATGGTTTGCCTTTGATGGGTTCGTGCGATTGGAATGACGGGATGAATTTGGTGGGCGAACACGGCAAAGGTGAAAGTGTATGGTTGGGCTTCTTCCTTTATGAAGTGCTGATGCAATTTATGAAGATCGCTGAGATGCGCGGTGATTTTCATTTTGTCGAACGCTGCAAGAGCGAAGCCGAGAAGCTGCGCCAGAACATTGAAGCCAATGCCTGGGATGGTGAATGG
>CAZBJT010000034.1:0-9942 GCA_964492215.1 uncultured Planctomycetales bacterium
TTTCTCAATAAACCCCAACTGCTCGATGCTGACCTTAGGATGCCAATAGGCCTGGGTTGTCAGCATGGTGCTTTCTATGTTCAATGTTAAATCAACAAAAGCCATAAGTCCCCCTCATTTAAGATAATAATAAATATTCCACCGGGTACCCGTCCGGGTCATGCACAAACCCCACTTCAAAGGCGATTTTTTTATGCCCGATCATTTTTTCTTCCTGTATCGGCCCCACCACCTTGTCCCGAGGCACCTTGGCATAAATGTCATTGTCCCGGCTGCTGACTAAAAAACAAAAGGAATGAAAACCCAATTCATCCAAATATTTCCGACGGGCACTTTGGGATTTTTCTTCCACCAAATGCAAATACCCGTCCCAATTAGGGTGCAGGCATTTAGGGAATGTCAGTGCATGCGCCCCTGCCTCACACATATCAAACACCTGCTGATAAAACCGGCTGGACGCTGCAACATCTTTGACCGGCAGGAAAAAATGTTTGGTTTTAACCCCTGTCTTCCCCTGGCTTGGCAATATGCGTATCTCATTACCGTCGCTGTCCTTGATGAGCTTTTCTTCGCTGACCCGGTTGGTCATGAAGGTCAATTTGATCTTTTCCGCCGGGGGGCAATCCACCTTGAGCGTATGCTTGTGTTCAATCAATTCCAAATTACAGGCCTCATCCCCCTGGTAAACCAGATACGCCAATTCGGTCGTGGGGGCCCGGTGTTTTAAAATGACCTGCTTGCAACCAGCCACCAGCATGGTCAAACGGAATTTAAGGTCAAATCCCGCTCGACGGTAAAACTCCAGGCTCGATTCGATATCTGCCACTTCGGAGGTGATATGTGAAAAACCCAAAACAGCCATTTAAACCCTGTGACTTTTGCCGGTTGAAACAAATTTTTTGATCAATAAAGACTTATCTAACCCCAAGCCTTCAAAAACCCGGACCATTTGTGAGGCTGCATCCCCGCGGCCAAAGAAACCTTGGATAGCATGATCCAGTGAGGCATGAAAGGCCGGGCTGGCTGACTTTTTAAGGGCCCGTTGAATAGCCGCAGGGTCATAACCCACATCAATGACATTGGCGGCCTTAAGCCTGCCATCCTGGCGATGGCCTATATTCACCGCCGGGATTTTCAAATAAGGCGTATCATAAATGCCGCTGGAAGAATTCCCCACCACCGCCGCCGCATGTTTGACCAAACTATAGTAAAGCTGACGCCCGGCATTTTTGATCAGCAGGCTATTTTTATTTTTCCCCACAAAATTTTCAACGGCTTTAATGATGGTTTTATTGGCTGCATCCAAATTAGGGTAGGTGAACACCACCGGCAGCCCGTACCCTTTAAGGGCCGTCAATACCGCATTGATCTGGGTGGCAACTTGGGCCCGTGCCATGGTCTCCGGATGCTGTGTCACTAAAAAATAACCCTGCTTGGATGCTGCCGGGAAAAGTTTGCGTATGTCCTCGATCGTCAGGAATTCAATGCCCTTGATGCTGTCATTGGCCAATGAACCGGTTTGATGCACCCGCCATTTTTCCTCGCCCATGCGCAAAATATTTGCATAGGCCTGGGCGGTGCTGACAAAATGCACATGGGAAAGCTTGGTCATGGCATGACGGATAAGCTCATCAATGGCCCCCTGGGTGATGTCCCCTCCCCCCACATGTGCAATGGGGATATTAAACGGGACAGCACTTAAGGCAATACTCAAGATTTCAGGGCGATCACCGAAAAGGACGAGCACATCGGTTTTATGACGGGAGAAATCTTGTGCAAACCCCGCCATATATTGCCCCAGGGAGCGGCTGATGTCCGCAGGGCTGTCTGAATGCAAACTGACCCTTATTTGGGCATCCGGTTTAAAGCCGCTGGCATAGATATCATCAATGGTATGGCCATAGGCTTTCATGAAATGCCCGCCGGTGGCAATCAA
Source organism: uncultured Planctomycetales bacterium (assembly GCA_964492215.1). Taxonomy (GTDB): domain Bacteria; phylum Omnitrophota; class Gorgyraeia; order Zapsychrales; family Fredricksoniimonadaceae; genus CAYNTZ01. Next base: position 1,937 of record CAZBJT010000034.1, read on the forward strand.
GCGCAGCTTCAAGTGCCGGCTTTGGCTAATGGCGCGGGCCAATGGATAAACATAACTCCAATCAGCCCGGCTCGTCGACACTAATGTAATGGTTTTTTTCATTTTTACTTATTCACTTTGGCTAAATGGCTCCAGGAAAGCATTTCATCTTTACGCACATTCTTAAGCAAACGCAGACCGATCAAATCCTTGGCTTGCTCCGGAGGAATGCCCCGGCCCGGGCGCATGACATAAAGCATGTCCGAGGTGATGACAGACCCTTTAACCAGATCGTGGCTCGCCACAATGCTTTTACGGGCGACTTTGATCAATTTCTTCTCCGCCGCGACCAAAGCCCTTTGGCCGCTGCCTAAGGCTTGCTCGATGTGGCGGATGGAATCAACCATGGTCTTTAATTCCTGGGGCGACAAGGACAAGGCCTGGTCAGGCCCTTTCCATTTTTTATCAACGGTAAAATGTTTTTCAATCACACAGGCGCCTAAAGCACTGGCGGCGATGGGGACTTCCACCCCCAAGGTATGGTCGGAGAGGCCGACGGGTAAATGAAGGTTACGGCGTATCTCCTCCATGGCCCGTAAATTCGCATGGGCATAGGGTGTGGGGTATTCGGAGACGCAATGCAAAAGCACCAGTCCTTCATTCAAGCAGGTAAATTCTTTGGATAAAGCCGTCGGCTTCATGCGTTTGTTGGGAAAAGCATCATGGACAATTTGGGCAGCTTTCTTGATCTCTGCAATACTGGACATACCCGTCGACAAGATAATCGGTTTGCCTTTACGGGCAACATGCTGCAAAAGCGGATGATTGGTCAATTCCCCGGATGAAATCTTGAAAACAGGCACGCCGATCTGGTCCAAAAAATCGGCACTCTTAGTTTCAAAAGGAGTTGAAAGGAACAATATTCCTTTCCGACGGCAATATTTAGACAACACATCGAATTGATCAAAAGACAATTCCAGTGATTTGGCCCAACGCAAGTATTGCGCCGGCAAATGCACATGGCTTTGATTGTATTCGGTGACAAAGGTCTGGAATTTAACCGCATCCGCCCCGGCCCAGGCCGCCGCGTCGATCAATTGACGCGCCCAATCCATGCGGCCATTGTGATTGACCCCGGCTTCCGCGATAATAAATGTTTTAGCTATGCTGTTTTTCTTCATAACGATATCCTTTGGCCTTGCTCGGCCGATTGCTTGGCTGCCAAAATGATCTCAACCACCCGGCGGCCTGCCTCACCATCCACACACGGCCGGCGCTGTTCATTGATGCATTGTAAAAAATGCCTGAATTGTTCCAAATACATCTCATCGGGTTCATGCACGACGGAAAGAATATTCCTCCAAGCCCCTTCCTGTACCGTAAAGGAACGGACATGATGGCTTTTACCGTCGAAATTCCACACCAAGGTACCTTTGGAACCAACCACCCGGCAGCCGCGATGAGAGGCATGGTCGATCATGTCCACATGTACGCTGGCTAAAACACCGGAATCGAGCGTCATCTGCACCTCACTTAAATCTTCCGTATCCATCTGCAGATCGCTGACTTTCCCGACCCAGGCTTGCAGCATTTTGACTTCACCGCCCAGCCAACGCATATAATCCAACTCATGGCTTAATTCAAATAATACCCCGCCGCCTAATTCACGGGAGGCGCTGATGCTTTTGCGGTAATCCTGACCCGGGCGCCAGGAATCCAGGCTTTTACCCACTTCGGCGCGCATATACAATACTTTCCCGATCAAACCATCCTCAATGCATTGCTTCAATTGTTTTAAAGATTTCGAAAAACGCATCACATACCCTGTCATAAAAACCAAATTCTTCCGCCGGCATTCATCAATCACCGGGTCGATGTCTGTTAATGTCACCGATAATGGCTTTTCGCAAAAAATATGCGCGCCGGCCCGGGCAAATGTCAAGGCAATCGCCATGTGGGACGGAGCTGGATTGGCAATGATCACCATGTCCGGATGAAAATCAACGGCCTCCTGCTCATCTGTAAAAACAGCGTCGGCCAAAGCCGCCATGTCGCCTATATCTTTTTGCCGTGAATGCAGGCGCAATACCCCCACCTGGGCCGAGGGGACTAATGCTTTTAAATTTTTTAAATGCCGGCGGCCGATGCTGCCTAAACCGACGATCAATGCCCGCATGTATTCTCCTTAGCTAACGGTGCGCATAGCTTTTGGGCTAAATCCATGGTCTTATACGCCCCTTGCAAATCCTGTGCCGGCCATTCCAAATGCCCGGTCTTGACCATCTTGACAAAAGCCTGCATTTGACCCAACAACCCAGGCTTGAAATCCACATCCTGAACGTCGGGCAGGATATCATACGATTTAAAATTATTATCCATCCATGTGCCTTTTTCCAAAGGCTTGAATTCAACCGTGGCCCCATTCCCGTAAAGCACGACCCGCCATCCACCGGGGGAATACCAAAACGCCTGGTATTGCGCAATCACGCCGGTATCGGTTTCCATCACGGCGGCAAATTGATCGCCGCCGGCCTCCCGGTAGGCGCGTGCAGCCGCATGCACAGAAGTAATGTCTCCGCCGAAGAAACGCACCAAATCGATCGTATGAATGGAATTAGCAAATATCCATTTATCCATCACTTGGGGTGAAAATTTTGGATTGGGGTTCTCCCTTTTTTGCCAAAACCGTTCATGCCCTTCCACGTGAACGCCAAAAAGTGGCCCATGGTCTTTGATGATTTGCAGCCCCTTATGAAAAATTGAATAATAGCGGCGATTTAAGCCGACCATGGTGATGATATTTATTTCCTCGGCCATCCGGGCCAATTCCCCTGCCTCCGGCAAAGACAAAGCCGGCGGCTTTTCAATGAACAAAGGCAAACGTAAAGGCAAAACGCTTTTAACCACACTAAACATTTGGTCGACTGATACCAACACCAGCAAAGCATCCGGCTTGGCCTGTTCCACCAGCTCTTTGACGGTGGTGACACACACCGGCACATTAAATTGTTGGGCCAGCGCTTGGGCTTTGGGCAAAGTCCTCGACATGATGCCGCAGACTTCCACCCCCGGCATGGCGGCCAGCACTGTCATGTGCTGCTGGGCCATGCCCCCGGCCCCGATAATCCCCAAACGTAAAGCACTCATCTTAAACCTTTCATCAGGTGATCGGGCAATGATCTTTAATCCCTAAAAGCTGTTCAAAATGCGGCTGCAGCACCGATAAAATAAATTGATGCGCCGGCCAGCATTGCTGCAATGTCGGCAATGCACATTGCTTATTGTTCAAAATATCCCTAGCAAAGGATTTGGTCATATGACTGACCATCCAATTCTCGTCGATGGTGATGGGTTGCCATTGCCAATTGGATGAAGGGTAACTTTCCATGGCCACTTTCTGGATATGGTCCATAAAAAAGCGCCCCGAGGGGCTTACAATGGTCAGGCAATCCGGGCTTTCATGGCCGCGGGCCAAAGATAATACCAAATCATCCCCCTTTTCCGACCGGCCGTATAAACAACCGCTTAAATCAAACAAATCGCCTCCCCGTTTGGAAGGATGAAGCACCGGGTCGATGCTCGACCCCACGGGCTTGATGGTTTTTGCGTCGGCATAAAAAGCAAACAGGTCCACCGCATGTATGCCATTGTTCCCCAGCCCGAAATTGCCGCCCACCCGGCTAAAAAATAGCGGTTCATCCGCTTTGAGTTTCGATTTGATATATTGATGAATGGCATATGTCCTGATCTTGCAATTGACCCAAACAGCAATGTCTCTCTGTTGACAAAAGGCCATTAAGTCTTCATAACCTTGCAGCGACTGACTTACCACTTTCTCGACCAAAAAATGGCGGTAAGCCAATCGCTCGACGATCTGCTTGATAAGCTGCGGCCGGCCTTTGCTTTGGGTGGCGACAATGCACAGATCACCCCGGGGGGCCGCGCCGTCTAAACTGGTGTGCCAAGAAAATTTGATATTGGGATTAAGGTCAGGTATCTCTTTGATACGCTGCTGCCCCACCACGAGCGAGGCAGCATTGGGATCAACCACATGGATGGCACTTACTTCACTCAAAGAAGCCACCGCCTGCAAATGACGGCTGCCCAATTGACCACACCCGACGATCAAAACGACTTTAGACATTATAAATCCCTGCCTTGTATAAATTCAGGTTCTTTTTGATCCAGTCACTCGTTGCTTTCAAACCTTTGGGTAAATCATAGGCCGGCCGCCAGTCGGTTGCTGCCATGACCTTGGTGTTGTCACACCTTAAACGTTCCACTTCGCTGGACTTAAGCCTCACCCGCTGGCTGTCCTCAATGATCTTGATCTTTTTGCCGCATACCTGGCCGATCATGGCCGCTAATTCACCCACTGAAATTTCAGTGTTCATGCCCACATTGACTACATCCCCAGCTAATTTCTTGGCAGCGGCAATGGTCAAAAAGGCATTGGCTGTGTCACTGACATAGGTCAAATCCCTCGTCGGCGTGGTATTGCCGAGCTTGATCTCCTGGGCGCCGGAGAGCACCTGGGTCAAAACAGTCGGGATGATGGCACGGGCGCTTTGGCGCGGGCCATAGGTATTAAAAGGCCGCACCACGGTGACAGGCAAACCGAAAGAACGGTAATAACTCAAAGCCAATTGGTCCGCACCGGCTTTGCTGGCGGCATAAGGTGACTGGCCCACAATAGGATGTTTTTCATCAATCGGTACATACTGGGCCGTGCCATAGGTCTCGCTCGTCGAGGTGACCAACACATGCTTGACCCCCTGCTGCCGGGCGGATTCAACCACATTATAAGTGCCTTCTACATTGGTTTTAATATACGCTAAGGGTGACACATAAGAATACGGGATGCCGATCAAGGCCGCCAGGTGAAACACGGTGTCACAGCCTTTCATGGCATTAAACACCGAATCATAATCACGCACATCGCCGGTGATGACCTCAATTTTTTTCAAGGCCGGGCTGTCCTCGAGCCATCCCCAGTGGTTACTGGAATTATAATGCACGAAAGCTTTGACCTTAAACCCCCGGGCCACGCACAGTTCCGTTAAATGTGAGCCGATAAAACCGCCCGCGCCCGTCACTAAAATCTGCTTTGCCACCTTAACCACCTCCCTTTGCCGCGGTGATGCACCGGTAAGCCGGCATGAAATCCTGGTGATACGCGGATGTTTTTCTCAATAAACGGGGCAAGGACAAAAATTGCGCGGGATCCAATTCCGCTTTAAGCCGCACGGCCATTGACCCCACAAATGGAACTTGCTTAACCGCATCCTTAATTTTTTTCTCAGCTGTCACGCGGTATCGCCTGGCATAACCGCGGCTTAAGCTGCCGCCGGCAAAAGACCAGCATGCCCGCTTGGCATCTTCCATGGCCTCTGCTTCCGGCAAACCTTTGTCCATCAATGCTTTTGTAATGGCGTCCTGCATGGCCAAAAGAGACGGTATCCAATGAGGCTTGGTGACTGATTCATACATGTTGGGCGTTACATAACGCTGTATATGGATTTGACGGACGGTAAATATCCGGTCGAGCTTCTTGATCTTCCCCTGGGCCGCCAGCACCATGGCGGGTAATACTTCCGACCCCATGGACACATCTTTCAGGCGGGGATCCAAAGGCCACATGAATTTCATGCAATGGCTGCGGTAAACAGAAAATAAAATCATGGAATAACGCTCAGCCAAACCAATAAGCCGCTGGGAAGGCTCCGGGGCCGTGAAAGAACGGATGGATGTCCGGGTGGTATGCAGGACCTCGTCGCGGTCTTCATTAAGATTCAAATGGCAGCAGACAATTTCGCCACCGGCGGCACTATAATCCGGATTCTTTGCTAAGAAAGCAATGGCCTCTTTTAATGAGCTTGGCACGATCAAATCATCGTCATTCATATACATGACATAGGGCGTGTCGACCATGGGGATCATTTGCTGGATGCATTCAAATATTTTCAACCCCGGATAAGCCAAATGCCTTACCTCAAAAGACGGGTTTATGGCCGCGATGGCGCGGCTGGTTTTTTGGAAATGCTCGTCATTGCTGGAATCCGCAATGAATAGCCTTCCCTCAAAACCATTGTCATGAAAATAATTCAGATAACGGATGACAAAAGATGACCTGTTCAATGTGGGCATCAAAATCGTTACCATTGTCCCCCCTGTTTATACTATTGCATATCCCATAACGTGCATGCCGCAGAGAGCGGCAGGCCTTTCCTAATAAACACACACATCCGCTTGCACCAGACGCCATTGCTGCTCGTCTAACAGCGAGGACCTACTCGAATCAAGCACATGCATCCAAAATTCCCTTTGCTGCGCGCTTTCATGAAAGCCTAATTGCGCCAATACCCCGCGTAAGGGCATATGCGGCAAGGCCCACGTGGTCACGCTTTCACAACCACGGGCCAATAATTCAACGGCACCGGCATGAAATACCTGCCGCAATGTTTCCACATCATTTTCCGGCGCAAAATAATCAACGATGTCCCCGAACTTTTTAGCCGTCACCGGATCGCAAAAAAGTTTGATCACACAACACGCATCCGCCACCGTGACCAGCTGATAGCGGTATTTAGGATGCCGGTTAAACCGCCAATAAAAATTATCCCAATCTTTTTTGATCCATAACCAGGAGCCCCGGTTGTAGGAGCGTTCGATCAATAAGCGGACGGCTGCGGGCACTGGTCCTTCTTCCAAGGGAATGCATTCATAGACCGTGCCGCTGCCTACGGGAGCACGGTCAAGCACCATCGTGCTAAGCGTGCACACCCGCTTCCAATCCGGCATTTTGGCCATAACACCGGCGAGATTGATATTGGTAAAAACCGACAATGCCGCAAAGCCCCGCTCCCGGGACTGTGCACAGGCGCGTGCCAGGAAATCTTTCACCAGGCCTTTGCCGCGGAATTTTTCCTCCAAAAAAATATGCACGATTTGGCCGATCTTAATGCCCTGAGGCCCTAACTCATTGAGCTCTATACCGCATATGCCTGCCAAATGACCTTCCGACGTGGCCTGAAAGAATTGCGCCTGGGCCTGGGGATCAAATATTTTCCAACGGAAATAATTTTCATTAAATTGACGCGCATAAGACCGGTTGAACGCTGCTGCTATTTCCGTCAGCCGCTCTTCCTTCAGCGCTTCAAAATGCAATGATCCCCTGATACCGGAAGGATGGTTCATCGAGCTGCCCCTTCATTTAATAAAGAAAAGATGACTTCCCTGATCGGCCGCTTGTCCGCTTTTTTATAAGAAACATCCTTGCGGGTCTGCCGCCAGGAGCCGTCCTCCAATATCCAATCGATACCGTCGGACAGGCTATACACAAAAATCGGATTTTTAAAACGGAACTTGGAAGCCCCTTCAAAACCGATGACAGGAATGTCCTTACGCGCCACGCGGGCATCCCTTAAGGTGCAGGAAGACAGGCCCACCATGCCTACATAATCCACGATGACTTCCCGGATCGGTTTTTCGCAACCCACCATCTTGATCTTGACCCCGTGGTCATTAAGATAGGCAATGAGCTTTTTATACCAATCTGTTCTGTCATCCGGATGCATGCGCAGATCGATCTCTTCGGCACCGGTGCGCTCCAAAGCCATTTTAAAATCCCTCAGTAAAAGCGCCAGGTATTTATCTGCGATATCTTTTTGCAGGATAAAAATACTCGACGGGGACAACAAGGCCTTACGCGTTAACTTATGGGCCGTGGCATCGTATTCTTTCACAGGCAGATCGACCACAAAGAATTTGCTTTTGCCGAACAAGGTCTCATGGACGACCGCCTCAGCCTCATCGCAAAATAAATAGGCATCCGACCGCCCTGAACCCATCTGGGTCATCCGGTCATAAGGCCCGTAAAAAAACAATTTCCTGCAAAAAATAAACGGCAACAATAAACGGTCCTGTAAATAAATACCGTATTTACGCAGACGTCCCGGCGTGCGCTTGACCCAACCGGCCATACGGCGTAAACGCTTGACCATTTGTTGAAACTGAGGCACCACAAC
>CAZBJT010000035.1:0-9850 GCA_964492215.1 uncultured Planctomycetales bacterium
CGATTGACACCACCTTTACGCATGTCTTCTACCATTGATGTTAATTGGCGACCGCGGGTATTAAATACACCCTTGCCTTCGACGATGGCACCAAATTCATCACGCGGGCCTTCCACCAGCCAATTCTCCGGCGATTCCAACGCGGCCTCTTGATCCCCACGTAAACCTTTAAGGGTACCGTTAGTTTTGGCTTCGTCTAATGTGTCCGGCTTAAATGAGCTCCAGGTATTGACCGCGGTGGTTTTAAAGGACGGTGTGAAATGAGTGGGTTGTTTATCAAACCCTAAATATTTGGTCACCTGACCGATGCGGGTGTAGTAAGTGATCAGGTCATCGGCGGTATTTTTCAAGCTTTCTAAATTATTCAAGCTTTCATTGAGACCGGTGAATACAGGACGGGCGGCCATAAAGCCGGTTTGATCATTGCGCAATTTGATCATGGTGTCGCGCATCATTTCCACATAGGCACGCGTTTTACCTTCAAGACCTTTGCCATTGATTTGTACGTTCAACATGCCGTCATACATACGCAAGGCCTGGTTGATGAAATTGCGGCGGCTTTCCCAAACATATTCCTCACCGGCGAGCGGCTTGTCAATGCTGGGCGGCGTATCATCAAGCCCTGCGGCCTGACGCATCTTCATTTGGTTAAAGATCGTCTTGGCTGTTTGAGATATTTCCTCACCGCCTATATCATCAGCTGCCGCCAAGGCTTGTAATGGGATGGTGATAAAAGCATTACGGTTGATGGTCTCTAACGTAAAGCCGCTATTCTGGTCGGTCTGATACAATTGCAAGAAATCAGCCCCAAAGCGCAGGCGGTCGGCCCAGTCAGCAGGCACATTGCCTTTTTCATCATAAGCTTTGTTAAATTCTTCGGCAAATGTAGTCACATCCAAAGATGCCGGCCTGCCGTCGGATGCCTTGAAACGGCGTATGCCTAATACATCTTCCATGCTGCGGCCTAAATCAGCCCAGGCCGGCATGCGCATCTTGGCGCGTCTTTCCAAATCTTGCTGACGGTCTGTATTAATGACCACGATCTTGCGGCCATAATCCGTGTTATTGCGGTCATTACGTCCCATTAAATGGCTCAACATATCGTGGGTAAATCCTTCGACGCCCACACCGATGACATCCGCACCACCAGCCAAGGTCAACCCTTTGCTGACATACGGCAAGGCAATGACAATGTGCTTTGTTCCGTCCTTGGCTGCTTGTTTGCCTAATTTTTCAGCCAACTCAGCTACTTCTTCAGGTGAGGTCTGGCTGCCAATAATATGGAAATTCTCCTCGGGCACGATGCCTTTAAATTCTTCACGCAGCCTTTTTTCCAATGCGACTAAATCATCTTCGCTGGCCACCACGTTCCACGGCACGCGCACTCGACCGGCGCCTTTAACACCCGGTTTAATACCTTCACCCATTAATGCCTGCCGGTTAAATGCGACGACTGGAGCAAAATTATCTTTCTGGGACATAAACGCAGGTTCGACTTCTTCATATTCCTGTTTGGCGTTTCTATATGTACCCTCGCGGGTTTTCTTGACACGTTGGAAGAAGTCGCTTTCATCCATGATAACAATGCTGCCGCTGCCTGTTTTGACCAATAACGGAATTTCCGAACCTTGGCTGGTGGCAGACATACCGCCGAACTTCCTGGCCTTAAACATATTCTGCAGCGGATTTTCATGGCTATTGCCGCCGGAAATACGGATACTTTCCAAATCAATGGTGTTATCGGGATTGTCAACATTGTATTTCATGGTGCGGAAATACTTATGAAGGAAGGTCTGGGCCAGCATGCGTTCCTGCACTTGCCCGCCGGTGGCAGTCGGAGCAAATTCAACAGGCTTTCCGTCGGGCTTATTGCCTTCCCTCACCAGCTTCAAGGCCTGGGATTGCGGATTAAAGACCACATAAGCAGCCCAATAGATGGCAATGTCCGGTGTTCCCTTAAAATCTTCTGAATTCCTAAACCGTTCATAAAACGCTTCCGAAATGGCAAATTCGCCGGGACCATTGAGGATGTCATTGGTAGCTGCACCGATGGCATACAAGGGTTTGGCAGCTCCCATTGTTTTGAATTGATCAAAGCCGGACGCTTCTTCCGGTTTGTCATTAGCTTTGGCCCAAGCGATCATCTTGGCTAATAATGCTTGAGGGTTCTTGATATTAGCCAACAGGTGTTTGTTTCGGGCTAAAATCTGTTCGGTTGAAGTGACATAGGATTTTTCACTATTGGCAACCTTATCGATTTCATCGCCGACTTTGAAATTATTGCCATTAAGGTCCTCGCGTAACTTAATACCTTGGGCAACCTCAGGCATCTCGAGGAAATACGACGGCAAATGACCCCAGGTGTCGATGGATGAAGCAATGATGACGTCCACATCCTGCAGGGCAGCGGCGATCTGATGAGCTTTTTCCCGGGCTTCCCGTACAAGACCTTTCTTTTGTAAATCCAGGTATTCTTCCACATGCGTGTCTAAATTAAATAATTCTCCGCCCTTGACCATTTGCTGCATCATCTCGGTGTATGGCATCACAAAGCCGGCATCTTCGTTCAGGTCAGGCTGATCGACAAACTTTGTGACAAGTACCCGCTCAGGAGCCAAATACGTTGCATACTGTTTACGTTTGACAGCTTCAACCAAAGCAATAAAGCCGGCGAGGGTTTTACCACCACCCGTAGACCGAATGGCTATGTGACCGTCTTTAAGCAATTGGGCCACTTGCCGTTGATCATAACGCACCAAGCCATCCTTATCATCAATCGGAATCAAGGGCTTACGGCCAAGTCTGCGGTCTTCTTCCTGGTTCATTTCCGCGGCTCTCGTACGTTGAAGCCTGTTTATTTCATTTGCCGTCTCATTGATCTCCTTATCAGGAACAATGGCGATATGGCTGACTTTCTCCCCGTCAAACGCCGCGAATTTCTTGGCCTTTAATTTCCCAGCCGGTGCAGCGGCCGTCGCGGTCATGGCAGCACTGATGGCCATTTCTTCATTATCTGCTGCGCCAGACTGACCTTCGCCTTCAACAGCATCTTCATCAACTGTAATGTCGCCATTCCGCTTCGGGGCAGTCATGACAGCCAGGGCATTCCCGCGCTGCACTGCTTTCACGGCATGTCCACCCCTGGCTCCTGCAGTCTGTTGGGCTTGTTCGGGCTCGCTTTGCTTTTCATTGACGGCCAAGTCCCAAATTTCATTGGCTTTGGCAGCGCCGAGCAAGCTGGTCAAAATACCCTTCAGTACTTTTTCACGCTTTGTTAATTCTTCAGGATCCCCTAATTTCAAACGGCTTAATATATTGACTGACCAGTCAAAAAGATCTTTAGCAGTTTCATTGGTCTTGAGCCATGTAATGGCCTTGAGCATCTTGCCATAAGGAGCCTCGCTCAAATTAGAGTCGAGCATGACCAAATAAATCCTAGGATTGAACTTCTCATTAAATTTGGCCTTAGGATTAAGCAGCTTGCCGGAATAGTACTCTGCCCAGGTACTGGCTTGAGGATCTTTATCATCGACATCGATGGTGGTCCGATTCCATTCCGGAGGTTTAATAAATGTCAAAGGCCCATCTTTCTGAGCCGCAAGCTTAGCGGCATTGGATGTGCTTGAGCTCATGGCCACAGATGAACCGACATTGGTGGGCCGGGTGAAATGTTCGACTGGATGATTGACTAAAGAAGCCGGACGGGCCACTTGATTCAGGACCCTGGGCTGGCTCATGACTGTTGCCTGCGTATACCCTAAATAACCATTCAAGAAATCTTCCGTCTGTACAGCGACCGGTACAGCGGGCACAGCATCGGTTGCCACCACCTCACTGTCATCCCCGAGTGTTTCTGTCGGGGATCCAGTATCGGCGGAAGCCCTGCTTAAATCAGGATTTTCACCCAAAGCCGCTAAATGGGCCCGACCCATGTCATCGGCTAAGGAAACCGGCATGATGGCTGGGGCCATCGGTGTAATGCCGCGCGGTGCGATCATATTAGGCATACCCGGCTGCATGTAAGGAGCAGTCGCGGGGTTAATCACATCGCCATTGTCATCGAACACGCGGTTGATCGGTTCAACCTGGAAGAACTCTGTAGGCAAATCTAAGAAGGCTTCACGCACATCTGCACCTTGTTGCGGAATGCTCCAAATATCGCCGGCGTCGATAGCCTGTTGGACCCTATGCAGCGTCTGCGTTGGAACCATTGACCGTAAATCATTAATCACCGACGCGCTCATCTGGGCACGGCTGGCAGGTGAAATGGCTTGTGTAGTCGACTGCTGCGCTGCACGCTGACGCAGGGTCTCAGTCATTGGAACAAAAGACCCTGTAGGCGGTTGGAATGGTTTAAATACCGGCGTCTTTGACTGTGTTGCTTTAAATGCAGCAACGGCTCTCGATTCTTTCGAGGCGTTCATGGCCTTTGAGCCAGGCTCTTTAGCCATGTTTCTGCGATGATGGATGAACCAAGCCAAGCCTCCTCCAAACGCTAAAAGGCCGGCAGCAACAGAATTAAATTTCCAGTCACTGCTTAAATTGATAGCGACATCTCCACTCTTGCGCTCCGTGGTTTTAAGTGCAGCCAAACGAGCGAGCTCAGCGCGTTCTAAGGCACGTTTTGCCTCGGCAATACGGAAATTTTCTTCACTTTGCCATTTGGCCAGAGCACCGCTGGCTTCCACAAAATTGACCGGATGACGCAAGCCAGAGGTCATCATGAAAGACAACTCACCCTTTACTTTAGGTCCCAATGAATTAAAAGAAGAAGCGCCACGGGTGTCTAATGAATCTTGCTCTGAATTAAAATGACGGGCCCAAGCGGTATAATCTTGCCGTACCGCTTTATCCAACAGCAGATCTTTTTCCAAATAATTATCCCACTGGCTGCTAACATCTTCCGTTGGAATAGTCGGCTTGCCTATGGCCGTACCTGCTTTGTAGTCATAGACTAAATACATCAGCAAGGCGCCAAAATAATCATTCTTAGCATAAATAGCTCCCATATCTTCATCTTTCATGGACATGAGCTCGGCCCATGGCTTCTGGGTAATAGCTTCTATGTTATGGACCAACTGGGGATAGGCCTTGCGGGTGATGCGTTTGTCTGAATCTTCTTTTTGATAGCGTTGGTTTAAATCATCCAAGGCTTCACGGGCCGTCTGGGGTGTTAGATAGAAAATACCGCGATACCATGTGCTGCCACTCGGGCGTTTGATATAACGGTTCTTGTTTAAGTATTCTGATTCTGATTCAGCTGTTGTCATGCCCATTTCATAAAGGACTTGCGGGTTGGTCGATAAATGACGTAAATAAGGCGCCACCATATTGATCGCAAGGCTGGTGGCCATGCGGGCACTTTCCATGTTCTGCCTTTGCTCTTTGTTCGGTTTGAGCTCGCGGATGGGTAATGGCTGTTTGGCCGTAATGATTACTGCTTTGCTGTCAGATGTTTTGGTGACGGTAAGCCCGACCTTGGCGGCCTCCTTGCCTAAGGTTCTGGCAAATAAATCCATGTTAATTTTTTTGCCCGGGGCCATATGAGGAATCACTTTAATGGCCTGACCTAAAACAAGGGCCGTACCCCATTCTGGTTTCTCAGAATAGAAGGTATATTTAGCGGGGCTATAGAAGCGCTGATTGCCCCATTGGTCGAAGTTGTAAACAATCTCGAATTTGGCATTAACAGCGTCTTGCAGCTTCTGCACCCGTGAGGCCATGTCAGGGGTCATGTAATGCTTGTCTAATTGACTGACATTGCGTCCGGCCTGTGTCGTCGGTGCCACAGGGCTTTTTGCAGCAGTCGCGGACACGGAAGGTAAGAATGTCATCATCAAACCTGCGGTCAAGCCGCCCCAATAGCGGGTGATTTGTTTGGTGAGCATGGCGGCGCTGACGGCGAGTTCTTCTTCCGGAGCTTTGCGTGCACCGACGGAGGCGCCTGGTGACTTGGCCTGGCGATTTTGCTCTAGCTCGAACTGGTCGCGAATATTTTTCAGCATGGCTTGCTGTTCAGCATCAGTACCACGCACGCGATTCTTTAACAGGCTGAATGTCTTTACCGGATGCCGTGCGGCCTTAACCGTTGAATTAAGAATGAGCTTGCCGTTCCCATATGTGCGGCTGGCTAAACGGCTGGCCTTGCGTGCATAGCTGGCATTGACCGCAGAACTATTCAAAGCCTGCGTTTTCTTTTCTTCGGCCGTTAGTTTCAATTTCGGGAAATAGCTTAGGCGTATTTTCATGATATCATTGGCCAAACCCTGCAAATCATCCTGGATGGCCAAAAAGTCTGCGTATTTCGCCTCTTTGGTTTTAGCACGTTCAATCATCTCGGGGATATCCAGCAAGAAGGCCGCCATTTCGCGTGAAGGCACCCTGCTTATATCGTTTACCTTATACCCCTGGTTAACAAGGAAATTATCAATGCCTTTTCTAAGGCTGCCTAATCCCGTGGTATAAAACCTGTGCAAGGCATCATCATACGGCGGTGTCGACATTTGCAGGCCATGCTCACCTTCATGCACGACCAACTGAATACGCTCGCGTTCGGTTTGCGCCTCGGCATCATTCCAGGCATGACCCAAAATGGAGGCGTTTTTGCCCTTGGCCGTCACTGTCCACTTGCCTTCTGTGCCTTCCACCAAACCCTTGGCCTGCAACGTATTTACAACGGCCTTTTCCCAGAAATTCATGTCCCGCCCGCCCAGCACATTGACAATATCATTCAAGATCTCCAACACTTTGGCTATCGGGAAGTTTTGCCCACTGGCTTTATAACCCAAATAGAATTGTGACAATCTATTGATCTCGCTTAACAGCTCTTTGAATTCCGTTTGTTTGGCCGCTAGCTGTTCTGGGGTCAGGGCCTTATTCTTTAATTCTTCTTTGAGTTTTTCATATCTTTCACTGTAATGCGGATGTTCCGCAAAGAATTGCACGCGGTTCAAGCCTTGATTTAACAAATAATTGTCGGCAAATTCTATATGGTACCTGTCACCGGATTCAATACCCGGTTGTTTATCTCCATCTTTATATTTGATCAAACGCATGGGCTCTCCGGCGGCAAGGCGCATCATGATGGCTTCTTGCTGTTCCATTTCAGGAATGGCCCTGCCTGCAGCCAGATCCGCCGCATAACGGGCTTCCCAATCCATCTGTCGCTGGCGGGCTTTACTATTATGTTCCGCGCGGGCTTTGGCTATTTCCGTGTTGAATTTACTAATCGCATCATTGATCTTAATGGCTGGGTCGCTGAAATTTTTAATGCCCTTGATCCGTCCGGTTTTAACATCAATGGTCACCGCCAGGCCGGTGGCAGGATCACTATACGTTGCAAGCCCATCGGCCTCAACGGCCGGTCTCGTCGAAGAAAACACCATGGCTAATTTGCGACGGAACTCGGTCTTGCTCCCTTTAAAGCCCCACGTTTTAAAATTAGCGGCCAAATCCCTATCACCGATATTATTTTCCATCGGATCCGGATCAAGGTTCAATTCATCCTTGAACTCGATGACCGGATTGACTGAATCAAGCATTTTCAACACCGTATCATACTCGGAATAATTTTGCGCGATAACAGTGTCTAAAGCGATAGTGGCGGCATTCTCCCGGGCCTTGGCCACGGAAAGACTTAATATGCGGCGGATGACTTCATCTTGATTCATGCCTTTATAACTATACGGCCGACCCTTAGGCGCGTCTGAGGCCGGCAAGACCTGCTCGTCATAATCAATGATCCTGCCTGACTCATCCGGTATGCCTATGCGCAAAAGCAGACCTAAACCGGTTTGCACCATTTGCCCATCATTGCCCATTTTTTCATCTTTTGTTATTTGCATTAAATATTTGGGCAATTTCCCTTTTTTGATAAGCAAATAGATCTTTTGGACCATCCGCTGATGGTCGCCTACAACCATGGTGATATCGCGGGAACGCAAGGAAACCGTGGCAGCTTCATTCATGTATTTGCGGAATTGCTCCAATCCTTCCGGGCCGCCGCGCACATGCTTCCAATAAAGCGCATGCGAGCGTTTCATTTTGCTTTCTAAATAATTGGTCAAGTACTCGTTCTTAGATTTGAGCTTATAATAAATACCCTGGAACATATGAGCATAGATCGGGTTGACGGTCTCTATGCTTGACTGACCGAAAAGGAAATTGATCAAGGCATTGTTCTTGGCACTCAACCGTTTGTAAATCCCCTGGGCAAGTTTAGGGTTAGTGCCTGCAAACCAGCGCCAGGCACGCTCGAGCATGTGGCGATCCTCATGGCCGGCGACACCGATTTCCAGGCGGGAGTTGTATCCCAGAAAAGCAATAAATGAAGATGGGCCAAATTCAAACCTGCCATTGGATGCCTGGCCGGCACTGTTCTTTAGCCACGGATTTAAAACCACTATCGGATGCTCATGGTTACTGGGCGCGTCGGGATTTCCTCTGTTCATGCCCGTATATGTCTGTATCCTTCCGATGATCTGGTTTAATGGATGTTCACCCAATGCTGGTGTGTTAAGGCCAGGCGTGTAATCAATGCGCACCACGTCTTTGCCGGTCACCGGATCTAATTCTTCGCCTTTTTGAGAATGCTTGATGCCGGCAATGGTCAGTAGCTGTCTGGCCCATTCATTGATGCCTTCACCTGAGCCATCCATGTCAGCCCATCCAGGTTTTTGCATTTCATTATTTGCTTTTTCTATTTTCAAGACGAGTTGCGGGATTTCCTGCGCCCTTTTCCTGACCTCCGCATACTTAATGGGCAAGAACCCAGCTTTCTTAAGATTGTCAAACTCTGCCTGCATGCCGAAATGCTTCAGCATGGCTTTAGCGGCTTGTTCGTCCTTGTCATCGTATTTAAGTATGAAGGTTTCTTTTTGAATGCCTTCAGCCAAATTGGGTGTCGCGAAGCTGTATAATCTATTGCCATAAAAGAACCCTAAGCGGACATCATTTTCATCAAACACTTCCTGCGTCTGTAAATCCATCCATACCTTTTTGCCCTGCAGTTCACGGATATTACTGGTCACCCATGATTTGCCTTGCTGGTATGTCCCGTTCTTTATGCTGTCCTTTGCATATTGTGTCAAAAGGGCTAATTTATACGTATGCAAATCACCTTTACCATCAACAAATGTCATTTCCTGGCGGAAGCGCGGAACTTTAAATGTACCGTCGGCAGAACGGCCATAGGCATAACTATTTAAGATCATGCCTTTGGCTGGAAGCAATTTCCCCGCCGGTGTACGGCTATGGATCATGAGCAATTCATCTTCGCGGTCATTGGTTTGATGGTCGATAATGTCCCCGGGCAGGACCCTCAACCCGTTTAAATTCAACTCATCTCGGCTGACAACAACAGACCTTTTGGATGTGATACCGTTGTCTTCACCGCTGATCTCAAAGGTCGTATGGGCCAAGACCTTCTGATGGCTTAACGTGTCTGCCACATTAAATTCAATTTCCTGCGTCACGATAAATTTATTGTTCTTAACCGGCAAGAGGACCCCTTCAAAAATCACGGCCTTAGTCTCATCATTCTTGTCCTTGATCGCATGGTAGCGGCGACCCAAAGCGTCACGCAATTCTTCCGTGACCTTATCTGTCGTGGTCAATGTCATAATGACCTTGCCTGTGGTTGGATCTTTGATCTCTTTGTTTGCCGTGATCTGCCCTTTTTCAGACTGGGCACCAGACCAATTCTGGACTTTGACTGTAAACTCAAACAAACCCGTCAAGGCTTCACCAAATTTGCTCACAATAATGGGTTTGAATTTGCCGTAGAAATTACCATTTCCTATCGATTCCGGTGTCAGAGGCACAATGGTTGTGGCACGCTCAGAGTGGATGG
>CAZBJT010000036.1:0-9814 GCA_964492215.1 uncultured Planctomycetales bacterium
ATCCCATGCACAGTGAGCCATATGTGCTGGATCGGGCCGTGCATGAGGGGGTAGTCAAGGCTAAGTCCGAGGCTATGCCCGTCGTGGCTGTAGGTACAACCAGCTGCCGGGTGCTAGAGGCCGTGGCCGACACCCATGAGTTAGCCGGGGAGACGGACATTTTTATTTACCCAGGCTATGAATTTAAGACGGTAGATCACTTAATCACCAATTTTCATTTACCCAGCAGCACACTACTCATGCTAGCCTGCGCCTTCGGTGGTTATGAACTAGTGATGCAAGCCTATAAAGAAGCCATCAAAGAGAAATATCGTTTCTACAGCTACGGCGACGCCATGCTGATAATATAATTCCAGACACCTAGGGTAATTTAATTATATGTTCACCTTATTAAGTAAAGATCCTAATACCGATGGCCGCCGTGGTTTAATTACGACCCCGCATGGTGAGGTGCCGTCCCCATTTTTTATGCCGGTGGCCACCACCGCAACGGTCAAGACCATGTCGAGCCTTGATGTCAATGACATGGGCTCGCCTATTGTTTTATCAAACACCTATCATTTATACCTGCGCCCGGGCTTAGACATTATGTCTCATGCCGGCGGCTTGCATAAATTCATGAATTGGAACAAGCCCATTTTGACCGACAGCGGGGGGTATCAGGCTTTTAGTTTGGCTAAGTTTCGCAAGATTACTGATGAAGGGGTGAAATTCCGTTCTCATATCGACGGCAGCATGCATATGTTTACGCCGGAGAAGGTTATGGATATTCAGCGTGTGTTAGGTTCAGACATGGTCATGCCTTTGGATGAATGTTCGCCATATCCGTGCAGCTATAAGCAAGCCTTGTCCGGTTTAAAGCGCACCACCGCCTGGGCCCGACGCTGCAAAGAACATTTTCATAGCACCGGCATGCATGCCGCTGGTCAGCGTCTATTTGCCATTGTGCAAGGGGCGACTTATGAGGATTTGCGCCGTCAAAGCGCGGAAGAATTATTAAATATCGGTTTTGATGCCTATGCCATCGGCGGGGTGAGCGTGGGTGAAACGGTCAAAGAAATGTTTGAAGCCTTAGGCTGGGTCATTCCTTTCTTGCCACATGATAAGCCGCGTTATTTTATGGGTATTGGTTTGCCCGATCAAATCGTGCGGGCCGTCGGGTTTGGCATAGATATGTTTGATTGCTCCATACCAACCCGGTATGGCAGGCACGGCAGTGCATTTACGGGTCGTGGGAAATTAAATATTCTCAATAGCGAATTCACCAAAGATTTACGACCGCTGGATGAAGAGTGTGATTGCTTAGTGTGTAAGAATCACACCCGCTGCTATATCCGCCATTTGTTAAACATGAAGGAAATCACCGGTGTGCGTTTGATGAGTTATCATAATGTGCATTTTTACGTTAGATTAATGGAAAAGATCCGTACGGCCATTGATGCCGGCAATTACGCTAATTTCCAACGCCAATTTTTAACCGACTACAAATCTGAATTATTAACGACCCTTTAACCTATGATCCGATTTGATATCATCACCATTTTTCCTGAGATGTTTCCGGCTGTGTTGAATGACTCCATCCTTAAGCGTGCCCAGGAAAAGAAGAAGGCTGTTTTTCATGTGCATGATTTGCGCCATTACTCGGAAGATAAAAAACACCGCAGGGTGGATGATCGCCCTTTTGGCGGGGGCCCGGGCATGGTAATGATGGCCCAGCCATTATTTGATGCCATTAAAGCCATCAAAGGCAGGCGCAAGACCCATGTTATTTACACATCTCCGGCTGGCAAGCCATTTACACAAACAGATGCAAAACGCTTGACTAAATTCAAGAATTTGATTATTATTTGTGGCCATTACGAAGGGATTGATGAGCGCGTGCGTGAGGCGCTTGTGGATGAAGAGATCTCTATCGGTGATTATGTGTTGACCGGCGGGGAAATTCCGGCCATGGTGATAACAGATGCCATCACCCGATTGCTTCCCGGTGTTTTAGGCAAGGAAGAGTCGCTCACAGAAGAGAGTTTTGAAGGCAATTTGCTCGAGGGGCCGCATTTTACCCGTCCGGCAGATTTTCGTGGTAAAAAAGTGCCTGCTGTGTTATTATCTGGCAATCATAAAGACATCAATGCCTGGCGTCATGCCCAGGCCCTGGCCAAAACTAAAAAAGTAAGGCCGGATTTATTAAAGAAACAATAACAATGGAGTTTGAAATGGTTGCTAGTAATCTTGAAAAAATCCAATCCGTCAACGTTGGTCAGATCCGCAAGGACATCCCCACCTTTGATGTTGGTGATACTATTAAAATGAAGATCAAAGTTAAAGAAGCCGATAAGGTGCGTATCCATTCTTTCGAAGGTACGGTCATTAAAAAGCAAGGTAAAGGGTTAGCTGCTGCTTTTACCGTCCGTAAGATTTCTTTCGGTGAAGGTGTTGAGCGTACATTCCCGGTGAATTCTCCGGTCATCGATAAAATTGAAGTGGTTGCCCATGGGATGGTTAACCGTTCCAAGTTGTATTATTTGCGCGATCGTTTAGGAAAAGCCTCACGCGTTAAGGTTACCCAAGTCGCTTAATATCATGTCTGCTCATGCAGATAAGACGCATTATGAAACGCAAGCCTGGAAACAGGGCTTGCGTTTTATTTTTGGGGTGGATGAGGCCGGGCGCGGTCCATTAGCGGGGCCGGTGGTAGCTGCTGCGGTTTGTTTAAAAGACCGTCATTTCACCTGCCGCGTGGATGATTCCAAGAAGATGACAGCACAGGCCCGCGAGAAGGCTTTTCACGAAGTATTTGAAAAAGCTTATGTCGGTATCGGCATGATCAGTGAAATAGGCATTGATGCGGTCAATATCCTTAATGCCACGCATTTAGCCATGGAGGCGGCTGTGCGTCATCTCGTTCGTCGCCTGCCACGGGAGGTCACCACATCTGATAATTTTGATAAAGGTGTTTTATTATTAATCGACGGTAATAGTTTTCGTTCACAGCTTCCTTATCGCCATCAAAATATTATCGGCGGGGATGCCAAGAGTTTGTCTATTGCCGCAGCTTCTATTGTGGCTAAGGTTTACCGGGACAGGTTAATGGAAGGGTACGATCGAATTTTCCCCCAATACGGGTTTAAACAACATAAAGGATACCCGACAGCTAGCCACAGGCAAGCCATTGCCGAGCACGGCCCGTCGGCCATTCACCGAAGGAGTTTTACGTTATTATAATTGTCATCCCCGCGAAGGCGGGGATCCAGTCACGGAGAAACAAATGATCCTAGATAATATCCAAAATTTAAAACGTCACAACATCCTTAAAAATGCAGCCATCTTGAATTTTATCCAATCGCACGATTGCGCCAATTTACCCGATGGCGAAATAGCCATTGAAGGAAAAGAATTATTTGTAAAGATCATGTCCTATGAACCAAAGGCCGCTGATCAAAATAAATTCGAGACCCATCAGGTGCATGCCGATGTGCAGTATATGGTGCGTGGCACTGAATTGATGCAGGTCGCTCCCAGCGATGTATTAACCCCCACGACCGCCTATGATAAAGAAGGGGACTATCAATTTTATCAAGCTAATGATGCCATCACGGATTTAGTGGTGCGCCAGGGGGAGTTTACTTACTTTTATCCGGGTGAGGCTCATCGCCCGTCGTGCGTATATAAGAATCAGCGTGGGGCAGTTAAGAAATTAGTTTTTAAAATAAAAATAGCATAAATCGAACCTTATCGCTTTACAGGTACAGAATCTTTTGTTATATTACCACGATTTTTAAGAAGCATTTCCGGGCCATTAGCTCATCTGGTAGAGCGACTGACTCTTAATCAGTAGGTGGCTGGTTCAAGCCCAGCATGGCCCATATTTTTCGTCCGGAACAACTCTTATTAAAACAGCCGTTTACTTACACCTATGTCCCCACAAACTATTGATGTAAAGTCCCTCCAACAAAAAGCTGTTGTGATGCGCCGTGAAATTTTAGAAACCCTGGAAGTGGCTGGTTCCGGCCACCAGGGCGGGTCTTTATCTGCGGTTGAGATCATGCTGGCCTTATATGGCTATGCCATGAATCACAAACCTAATGACCCAAAGTGGGAAGGGCGCGACCGTTTGATCGTCTCCAAAGGCCATGTCTCGCCGGTGGTGTATGTGACATTGGCTAATTTCAATTATTTTCCTAAAGAAGAATTAAAGACCTTCCGTAAATTCGGTGCCAGATTGCAAGGCCATGTGCACACCAAGGTGCCGGGTGTTGAATTTAATACCGGTTCGCTCGGGCACGGGTTGTCTTTTGCCAACGGCATTGCCTTAGGGGCACGCATGCGCGGTAAAGATTTCAAGACCTATTGCTTGATGGGCGACGGGGAAATTCAAGAAGGTTCTGTTTGGGAAGCAGCCATGACAGCGGCCCATCATAAGATTGATAATGTCTGTGCCATTGTTGATTGTAATCAGGTACAGGAAAATGGTTTGACCCAGGACATCAAGAGCTTGGAGCCTTTGGCTGATAAATGGCGCGCTTTCGGCTGGAATGTATTAGAAATCGACGGGCATGATTTAAAAGCATTAATGACCGCTTTTGATGATTTCAAAAAGACTAAGGGTAAACCTACGGTCGTGATCGCGCATACCTTAAAAGGCAAAGGCATTTCTTTCATGGAATTAAAAAGCGCCTGGCATGGTAAAGCGCCTAATAAAGAACAATTGGCGCAAGCTTTGGCGGAGTTAAAATAATATGGAAATCAAACCCACTCCAACGAGAGACGGTTTCGGTGAAGAATTAGTCACCTTAGGTAAAACCAATCCGAACATTGTAGTCACGTCCGGCGATTTGGAAGATGCCACCCGGGCTGAATATTTCAAAAAAGAATTCCCGGAACGTTTTTTTAATTTAGGTATCACCGAGCAGGATGTGGTGGGCACCGCCGCTGGTTTAAGCACCCAAGGGTATGTGGCTTTTGCCACGTCATTCGCGGTGTTTCTAACTAACCGTGCCTATGACATGATCCGTTTGGACGTTTGCTATAACAACACCAATGTGAAAGTGGTTTGTTCCCATGGTGGTGTGACCGTCGGCGAAGACGGGGCCAGTGCCCAATGCCTGGAAGATTTTGCCATCATGCGGGTGTTACCCAACATGAAGGTGATTTGCCCCATGGATTATATCGAGGCTAAAAAAGCCACGCGTGCCATTACGGAAACCTATGGTCCTTTTTATATGCGCACCTCGCGTGCACCGCTTCCGGTTTTAACTCAAGAAAATACACCATTTGTCATCGGCCGCGCCAATGTGATGCGTCCGGGTAAAGATGTCACTATTATTGCGTGTGGTGTCATGGTGGCTGAAGCTGTGTCTGCGGCTGAGAAATTAAAGGCCGAAGGCATTGATGCCCGCGTTCTTAATATGCACACGATTAAACCGATTGACGCCCAAGCTGTTGTGGCTGCGGTTAAAGAAACCGGTGCGATCGTCACGGCTGAAGAGCATCAAATCAACGGTGGTTTAGGTTCTGCCGTCGCTGAAGTAACTGCGCAATTGTGTCCTTGTCCCATTGAAATGGTTGCCGTCAAAGATTCTTTCGGTGAAAGCGGCACCCCGGCGCAATTAATGGCCCATTACGGTTTAAAAGATACCAATATCATTGAAGCGGTCAAAAAGGTCATTAAACGCAAATAATTTATCGAATGGGGGGCATCCATGAAAAAGTTATTGTTAACTGTCCTTTTAGCATTGGGTATTCTTCCTTTAGTTGCTTATAGTCAAACCCCAGCATCCGCACCTACCGCAGACACCAAAGCCATTGCCGACCAGATCATGGATATAACCGGTACCACCGAGGGCATGAAGCAAGCCGCGGAGTTTATGGCTGCCGGTTTTTCCCAGCAAATCAGCCAGAATGGCGGTACCGCTGATCCTAAAGTCATTCAATTGATCAAAGACACATTTAAGAGTGATGATATGCTGCAAAGCATGCGTCAATTTCTGGTGGACCGTTTCGACGCTAAAAAAGCGCAGGATGTACTGACTTGGTATCAGACTCCGGTAGGGAAGAAAGTGGTTGCCGATGATATCCATAATATGAAACCGGAAGCTGTGGCCGAGGAGGCTGAGTTTAAAAAGGGCATGATCAATAATCCGCCCACCGCAGCCCAGCTTGATTCATTAAAAGCACTGGATAAAGCCATTCATGCCACATCCGATGCCATTGACGGCGGCTTAATGGTGCAGGAAGCCATGCTGCGGATGTCCGGGAAATTTGATGAAGCAAAATTAAAACAGGTCATGGATATGCAACGTAAACAAATGGAAATGGTTAAGCCTGCTGAGACCATTTCCAGTTTGATGTTCCGTTATAAAGACCTCAGTGCAGATGAGCTTAAAGCCTATATTGATTTCTCAAATACCGATGCCGGGCAATGGGTGATCACCACTTTGTCCGATGGCGTCAAAACTTCCTTAAAGAATGTCACCACGGCGTTTGCCACTCAATTTGGTGAGATCATGAAGAACATGTCCCCCGAAGACCGCGCCAAGATGCTGGGGCCTGAACCGTCGGATGATTTGTACAAAGTGGACATGGAAAATGGCCGTTTTACGGTGGTCTTTACTAAATTCCATACCGACCAGACCTTTTTGATCCAGATGCAGGGCGATTATGGCCAGACACGTCTGACCAATTTGCAGGGGCAGATGAAGACATTGATCTTGAATGTCACCTACATGGATTATCCTGAAAAATTCGTGAAAGACACCGGCGGGGATTCCCTGTTAAAGCAGTCATTGGATAATTTGGTTAAACGGCTGAATGCCGAGGTCGTTAGTTCCAAGGCAGAGCCTTGGAAAGGGGACCCGGCTATGAATTTCCAGCTTAAGGGCCCCATGGGTGTTTTTATCGACGGCCGTTTCATCCTCGATAACAACATGGTCGTCCAATTAAGCACGTTTAGCGAAAAAGATAATGTAGAAAAAAATCGGGACAATGTTAAGTTCTTCCTGGATTCTTTAGAGTTTCATGCACCGGCCACTAAATAAAGGTAACCCCAAATGAAAAATTCAATTTTAGGTCAATTGTCTGCAATAGGTCAAAGCCTCTGGGTTGATAATATCAGCCGTTCCATGATCGTTTCAGGCAAATTACAATCATTGATCGATCAGGGGTTGCGCGGTCAAACCTCCAATCCGACGATCTTTAAGCAAGCGATCACGACCAGTACCGATTACGATGCCCGTATCCAGCAATTGGCTGAGGCCGGCAAAAGCACCTTTGAGATTTACGATGAATTGACCATCAAAGACGTTCAGGACGCAGCTGATCTTTTTCGCGGGGTTTATGATGCCACCAAGGGGTTAGACGGCTATGTAAGCCTGGAGATCAATCCTAAATTGGGTAATGAGCTTGATGCTCAAATGCAGGAAGGTTTGCGCCTTTGGAAAAAATTAAATCGTCCTAATGTGATGATCAAGGTGCCGGCCACCAAGAATGGTTTAGGTGTGGTGGAAGGTTTGATCGGCCAGGGGGTGAATGTGAATGTGACATTGATCTTCTCCGCCGAGCAATACCAGCAGGTGGCCTGGAGCTATATCAAGGGTTTAAATCACCTGGCTGCCCAAGGCGGTAATTTAAGCCGTGTGCATTCAGTGGCCTCTGTTTTTGTCAGCCGTATAGATGCGGCCATTGATAAATTATTAGAGGAGAAGGGGGCTGCAGCTTTGTGCGGCCGTGCGGCAGTATCCAACTGTGAAATTGTGTTTCATAAATTTCAAAAGACTTTTAATGGGGATGAATTCAAATCCCTCGCTGCCAAAGGTGCTAATGTTCAACGCGTCTTATGGGCATCCACCGGTACCAAAGACCCCAAATACAGCGATATCAAATATGTCACTGAGCTGATCGCCAATCCCACGGTCAATACTTTGCCGGATAAGACTTTGGAAGCGGTGTTGGACCACGGTGTGGCTAAAATAGCCATGCCCGGTAATGTGGCCCTGGCACAAAAGACTCTCGAGGAGCTTCGTGTGCTGGGTATTGATGTCGGTATTGTCTGTAATAAGTTATTGTCGGAAGGCTTGGTGGCTTTTGAAAAGTCTTTTGAAGAGCTGACCGCCTCGATTGAAGAAAAAACCAAGCGTTTATGTTCCAAATAATTTAAAATGCAAAGATTGCAGAATTTTCTGGCATTATTCGTTAACTTTGATAAAGTATTTTATGCCTCCCCATGAACGGTTTTCCCGGTTTTTATTCGGCGTTTTATTGCTCGGTTCATTTTTCTTTGTATGGGGCAAATGGGTCGCGGTTGCTTTAGGCGTGCTTTTTGTGGTGTCTTCCCTGCACGGCTTATGTTTAGGCTGTAAATGTAAACAGGCTTTGAATAACACTATTAACCAAAAAGATAAGAGTTAATTCTTATCCAACAAGAGGAGAAGGTAAATGAACAAGAAATTAGCAGTTTTAACCGTAGCTGCCGTGTTATGCACCGTTGGTTTAGTTTTTGCTCAAGAAGCTATGAAGGCTGATGATACCACCAAGGCTGCCGATACTACCACGGTAGATAACAGCGCCGTTACCAGCAATGAAGAAGTTGGTGCGAAGGAAGAAGCTGCTCCTGCTGAAGCTGCCCCTGATGCCGCTCCTGCTGATGCTGCTCCGGCTGAAACTGCTCCTGCTGCAACCAAGTAATTGATTCGATTCTTGGCCCCGTCCTTCGCTTTTGGCGGAGGGCGGGGTTTTTCTTTTTCCGGAAATGTGTGGTCAGTGTTGCAGGGATATATTAAACTATATCTATGAACCCATGGAACAACATTACGTCATTATCCTATAAGCAGATTAAGGATTTACAGGATCAGAAGTTAGCGCATTTTATCAACACCCACGTCTATCCTTTTAGCCCGCATTACCGTAAAATTTTTGACGATAACCATATCAACCCCAAGCACATACGCAGCGTCGCTGACTTAAAGCACATTCCATTTGCCGGTAAAATGGATTTTATTGCCAAAGATAATCCGCAGAAATACCGTGATTTCATTTTGCAGCCGGATAAAGAAAAAATCCGTACCTCATGGCCCAAGACCAAATTATTATCATTGGCCGCGCAGTCTTTGATTAAAGGTAATGAGTATGTGCAGGATGCTTTGGCCCGTGAATACCGGCCGATCTTCATGACATTCACCACAGGCACCACCAACAGCCCGGTGCCGTTTACCTATAGCCGTTATGATCTGGATAATTTAAACCTGTCCGGCAGCCGCATGGTGCGTTTATTTGATATCAAGAATGATGAACGCATCATGAATATTTTTCGTTTTGCGCAGCATTTGGCATTTTGGCAGGTTTTCTTCGGGGCCATTGAAGCCAATGTTTTTGCCTTAAGTACCGGTGGAGGGAAGGTGTTGGGGACGGAAGGTAATATGGCGGCCCTGCTGCGCATTAAACCATCAGCTATTCTAGGGGTACCCAGCTATATTTATCATCTGATCCGTTTTGCTCAGGAAAAAGGACATGACCTTTCATTTTTAAAGAAAATTGTTCTGGGGGCAGCCAAGGTAACGGTGGCGTATAAGCAGAAATTAGCGGAAATGCTGGCGGCCCAAGGGGCCAAGGACGTTTTTATTTTCGGTACCTACGGGTTTACCGAAGCCAGGGCCGCCTGGGCGGAGTGTCCGACGGAGAACCACATTTCCAGCGGCTATCATTTGTATCCGGATAAAGAAATATTTGAGATCATCGACCCGGATACCGGTGAGGTGATGGGCGAAGGCGAAGACGGTGAATTAGTTTACACAGGCCTCGATGCCCGCGCCTCTGTTGTATT
>CAZBJT010000037.1:0-9763 GCA_964492215.1 uncultured Planctomycetales bacterium
CAGTGCCCTATGACGAAGATGATGATAGCATGCTTAAACTGTGCGGTGAATTCGCCCAAAGCCTGGCCACGGTGATCAAGGAACGTTTGGCCGCTGCCGGTTATGGCGATAATGTGTTTTCCGCCCCGCATACGTATAAAAACAATGTCGCCAAGGGGTTGCCGTTTAGCAATGACCAGAAGGAAAAGCAGGAAATTTCTTTTCATTATCTAAAACACAAGGCGCTCATCATTGATTGGACCTTGACCTCGCTTCCCAAAAAATAACGGGAGAGGTAAGTGATGGGTCTTTTTGAAACAATCGTGGATACTTTTCAACAGGCCGCCATTTATATTTTGGTCGGCCTGTTTTTTTCCGGCATCATTCAGGCTTTTATTTCGCCTGCCCATGTTACCCGCCATTTAGGTCCCGCGAATTTCAAATCGGTGTTCTTGGCTGCCGTCGTCGGTATTCCCTTGCCTTTATGTTCCTGCGGGGTAATACCTGCGGCCATTGCTTTGCGGCGCAACGGTGCATCCAAGGGCGCTACGCTGGCTTTTTTGATTTCTACCCCTGAAACAGGCATGGATTCGATCCTCTTGTCTTTTGCTTTATTAGATCCGTTAATGGCGACGTTTCGTCCTTTGGCAGCTTTATTTACCGCATTGATCGCCGGGGTCATGGAAAATATATTCGGCAGCCGCGATAAGCAGGGCATCGATGCTGTCACGGGGGAGAATGATGAACAGGCATCAGGCAAAGGTAATATATGGCGACGTTTAAAGCATGGCTTAGGCAGTGCTTTTGGAGATCTCCTGGCAGATATTACCCCATGGCTGCTTTTTGGTTTATTGCTGGCGGGTGTTTTGTCGTATATGGTTCCGGCTAACTTCGTCGAGCGGTTCTTAGGTCACGGACTGTTCTCGATGATCTTAATCTTAATTGTCAGCATCCCGCTCTATATTTGTGCATCAGCGTCCACCCCTATTGCCGCGGCTTTATTGCTTAAAGGCATGAACCCCGGTGCTGCTTTGGTTTTTTTATTAGTAGGGCCGGCCACCAATATCGCCACGATCGTTATGGCTTGGAAATTCTTAGGCCGTCGTGCGACCTTGATCTATTTATCATCCTTGTCAGTATGCGCCGTGGCTTTAGGTTTATTATTGGATCAAATTTATGTATGGATGAAGCTCGATATCAAAGCCTTGATCGGTCAAGCCGCGCATTGCTGGCCGGAGCAAATACAAATGCTCGCCGCGGCCGTCTTGGTTTTATTGATGGCCCGTGCCTTATGGAAAAAACATTTTTGAAAAGGATATCCCATGAAACTTAAAGGCAAACGCATTTTAATGTTCGTCGATCATATTTATGAAGATTTGGAATTGCTTTATCCCAAATACCGTTTGATAGAAGAAGGGGCGGATGTAGTCGTGGCCGGACCCAAGGCCGGGGAAATTTATAATGGCAAGCATGGTTATCCCTGTAAATCGGATGCCGACATTAAAGAGATGCGTGAAAAAGATTTTGACGGGCTGGTTATCCCCGGCGGTTTTGCTCCGGATCAATTGCGCCGCGATCCCAAGGTGTTGGAACTAACCGCTCAATTTCACGCTTCAGGAAAATTAGTCGCCCACATCTGCCATGCCGGCTGGATCCCTATTTCGGCTAAGATCATGAAAGGGTTTAAATGCACCTCGACCCCTGGCATTAAAGATGATTTGATCAATGCCGGTGCTTTATGGGTGGACGAGGCGGTTGTGATTGACCGCAATCAGGTTTCTTCCCGTCGACCGGATGACCTCCCGCAATTCTGCCGTGCCATTATAGAAGTATTGACAAAAACATGAGGCGTGTTATACTTTTAGCAGACAAACATTAAGAGTGCTAGTTTTTAAAGGATCAAGGTATGGCAGCTAAACGTTCAGATATGCAGGCACGCAAAGACAGGGTATTGGCGATTGTAGTCAATCGCTATATTAAGACCGTGTCCCCGGTAGGCTCCCAGTTCATCACAGATGAATATGAATTGGATTGCTCGCCGGCCACCGTGCGTAATATCTTAGCTGAGTTAGAAGAGGAGGGTTATTTAACCCATCCGCATACCTCAGCCGGCCGCGTGCCCACCGCCTTTGGCTACCGCTATTATGTCGACCATTTGATGAATGAGATCCAATTATTGGAAGGTGAAAAGCGCCATATTGAAGCTGAATGCAAGCGTTACCGTGATCAGCTGGAGCTATTAATGGAGAAAACATCCCAGGTCTTATCCGACCTGACGCATTACACCACGATCATCTCCGTCGACGGCTGGGAGAGTAAGATCATTTTAAAGGGTACGAGCTATGTGGTGGATTATGCCGAGCAATCAGACATTTTAAAGATACAGGCGATTTTGCGTATATTAGAAGAGAAAGAGCGGTTATTGGCATTGATCAATCGTGATTTAGAGAAACGCACGGAGATTTACATCGGCCATGAACTGGCCCTTAAAGATATGGATGGCTGCTCCCTGGCAGTGTCCGGTTTTGAAAAAGATGGCGTAAGTGGACGTATCGCGGTGTTAGGCCCCACACGTATGCAGTATGAGCGCGTGGTCTCTGCCCTCGAGTATGTAGCACAAATCATCAGCCATAAACATTAAGGATAATCAAGGTTATGGACGAAAACGTTCAACAACCGCAGGAAGAGCTTTTGCCGCAAGATATGCAGGCGCAAGTAGTTTCAGCTGAAGCTGAAAAACCAAAAGCGCCGGCGGATCTGATAGCGGTTGAAAAAGAAAAATATGTCCGGCTTCTGGCTGAATTCGACAATATGCGCAAGCGCCATGAGCGTGACCGCCAGGAGTTGATCAAATACGCACATGAAGAAGTCATTGTCGAGTGCTTGAAATTATATGATGACCTGGAGCGTTCGCTTAAAGCATTCCAGGCCAAAGAAGGGATGGATGCTAATTTGGTCAAAGGTCTTTCCATGGTTTATAACAACATGAAAGAGCTCATGACCAAGTATGAAGTAAAACCGATCGATGGGGTTGGAAAGCCGTTTGATCCCAACAGCCAGGAAGTCTTGATGCAGCAGGAAACAACGGAATTCCCCGATGGGGTTGTGATGGAAGAGTTTGAAAAAGGTTATACCTTAGGCGGCCGGGTGGTCAGGACCGCCAAGGTTAAGGTTGCTAAGAATATTAATCCGTAAAAAGGCCTGCCGCTCTCTGCGGCATGCACGTTATGGGATATGCAATAGTATAAACAGGAGATGATATATGGGAAGAGTTATAGGTATTGATTTAGGTACGTCGAATTCAGCCGCCGCCGCAATGGAAGGCGGACGCCCGGTCATTATCCCTTCAGCTGAAGGGGCAGGTGTGGCCTCGGGTAAAGCTTTTCCGTCATTCGTGGCATTCACCAAGGACGGGCAATTACTCGTCGGTGAACCGGCCCGCCGTCAGGCACCGATCAATTCGGAAGGCACCATTTATGCCTCCAAGCGTAAAATGGGTACTGATTTTAAATTCAAAGTGTTCGGCAAAGAATATACGCCGCAGCAAGTAGGTTCTTTTATCTTGCAGAAAATAAAATCCGACGCTGAGAAATTCTTAGGTGAAACCGTCGATGGTGTTGTCATCACGGTCCCCGCGTATTTTAACGACAATCAACGCCAGGCCACCAAAGATGCCGGCGAGATTGCAGGTTTGAAAGTATTGCGCATCATCAATGAACCAACCTCGGCGTGTTTAGCTTATGGTTTGGATAAAGCCGGCAAAGAGCAGAAGATCATGGTCTTTGATTTAGGCGGCGGTACACTCGACGTCACCATCCTTGAAATGGGTTGGGATGCAGCCAGCAAGGCTGGTACATTCGAAGTGTTAGCCACCAGCGGCGACAATCAGCTGGGTGGTACCGACATGGACAATGCACTGATCGATTACATCACCAATGAATTCAAAAAGGAAAGCGGCATTGATTTGCGCACGGATAAAATGTCATTCCAGCGCTTACGTGAAGCGGCCGAAAAAGCCAAGGTGGAATTATCCAGTACTATTGCCACCGAAGTGAATTTGCCTTATATCACGGCAGATGCTACAGGTCCTAAGCATTTGAACATGAAAATTGAGCGTTCCAAATTAGAAAGCTTGATCGCGCCTTTAGTTGACCGTTGCCGCGGTCCGGTGCGTCAGGCCATCAAGGATGCATCGACTAAATTAGGCGAAGAGGTGAAAATCGACCGCGTGGTTTTAGTGGGTGGTCCCACCCGCATGCCGATCGTCCAGGCTTTCTTAGAAAAGGAAGTCGGCCAAAAGATCGAGGGCGGTATTGACCCCATGGAATGCGTCGCCTTAGGTGCGGCGATCCAGGGTGCGATTATCACCGGGGACGCTAAAGAAGTATTATTGCTCGACGTCACCCCATTGTCTTTAGGTATCGAGACCATGGGTGGGGTTTGCACCAAGTTGATCGAACGCAACACCACGATCCCAACCAAAAAGAGCCAGGTATTCTCAACCGCCGAAGATAATCAGGGGGCTGTGACCATCCGTGTCTTGCAAGGTGAACGCCAAATGGCCAATGACAATACAGAGCTCGGCCGTTTCGATTTAGTGGGCATACCGCCGGCACCACGCGGCATCCCGCAAATTGAAGTGACCTTTGACATCGACACCAACGGTATCGTGCACGTCGGTGCTAAAGACAAGGCCACCGGCAAAGAGCAGAAAATACAGATCACGGCCAAGACCAAATTGACCGAAGCTGAAATTGAAAAAATGGTCAAAGAGGCTGAGAAGTTTGCCGAAGAAGATAAAAAGCGGAAGGAAGAAGCGGAACTGTTGAATCAGGCGAATACCTTATTGTATTCGACGGAAAAAGCGCTTAAGGATTATGGTGATAAAGTCTCTGCGGATGAAAAAGCCAATGTGGAAAAAGAATTGGCCGCCTTCCGCGAAGCCATTAATGCCAAGGACAGCGATAAAATCAAAAGCAGCATGGAAGCCGTGCAAAAAGTCAGCCATAAATTAGCTGAAGAAATGTATAAGGCAACCGCAGCCCAAGGTGGCGATGCTGCCGCTGGCGCAGGTCCTGCTGAAGGCCCTGGCCCGGATAGTAATGCCGGCGGTGCTCAAGGCAATGCATCCGATAAAGGCAAAGATGATGTCATCGACGCTGATTTCAAAGCGAGCTCAGATAAGTAATGAAAAAAGATTATTATGACATCTTGGGTGTTGCTAAAGGTGCGGCTTTGGCTGATATCAAAAAGGCCTACCGCTCATTAGCGCTTAAACATCATCCGGACCGTGTCCCTGAGAATGAAAAAAAGGCGGCTGAGGAGAAATTCAAGGAAATTTCCGAAGCTTATGGAGTGCTTTCCGATCCGGCCAAGAAACAAACCTATGACCAATACGGTCATCAGGGCATTGATTCTAACTTTACGTCCGAAGATATTTTCCGGGGTGCTGATTTCTCCAGCGTTTTTGGGGATGCCGGCCTCGGGGATATCTTGGGCCGTATGTTTGGTGATCAATTTAGCGGTGGTGGGGGCGCAGGAGGTGGGCGCGCCCGCGGCCATGACATTCAATATGAAATTGAACTCACCTTAGAAGAAGCATATACGGGTGTGAAAAAAGAAATCCGGTTCCCCCGCCATGAGCATTGCAAAAAATGCGACGGCACCGGTGCTAAATCAGCCTCAGCCATGAAAACCTGTCCGGCTTGCGGCGGCCGCGGCCAGACCGTCATGTCTAATGGATTTTTCCGCATGGCCCAGACCTGCGGCCAATGTCGCGGTACAGGCAAAATGATCACGGATTTTTGCCCGGAATGTTCCGGCCGCGGTTTGGTGCGCACCACCCGTACGGTGGAAGCTAAAATCCCCGCCGGTGTGGACAATGAATCGCAATTGCGCATCCGCGGCGAAGGTGAAATCGGTTCCGGCGGTCACGGGGATCTGTATTTATTTATCAAAGTCAAAGACCATGCCCGGTTTCAACGTGAAGGCATGGATTTACACATGGATTTAGCCGTATCGTTTACCCAAGCGGCTTTGGGCGGCGAAACTAAGATCAAGACCCTTAAAGAAGAATTGGTCATGACGATCCCGGAAGGGACCCAAAGCGGCAAGGTGTTTCGTTTGCGCGGGCAAGGCATGCCGGATGTGCATGGCCGTACCAGTGCGCATGGTGAATTGTATGTGCGTGTCATGGTGGGCGTACCAACACACTTAAACACCCGCCAGCGCGAACTCTTAGAAGAATTCGCCAAAGAAAGCGGCGAAGCTGCCGGCAACAATAAATCATTCAAAGACAAGATCAAGAAAGCATTTAGGTAGACTATGCCAACATACCAATACGAATGCCAGGCCTGCGGCCATGATTTTGAGCATTTGCAGACCATGATGGACAAAAAATTGACCAAATGCCCCAAATGCGGCAAAAATAAACTGGCCCGTTTGATTGGCAGCGGGGCCGGCATGATCTTTAAAGGTTCCGGCTTTTACGAAACCGATTATAAGAAGAAAACCCCTACAGACACGCCAACTGCCAAACCGGCAGTGACTCCACCACCCACCGGCGGCTCCTGCGGCGGCGGTTGCGCCTGCCATCCCGGGTAATGCGTAAATTAAAATTTTGGTTCCCCCTGGGGGCTTATTCTGTTATTATTTTCTTCATTTCCAGTATGCCTGCGGAGCAATTGGCCTTCACCCATGTGGTTTGGGACAAGTTATTGCACCTGGTGGAATATGCGCTGTTAGGTTTTTTAGCAGCCCGGGCCTTGATTGAGATCAAATTTGGCCCCCGGTTGACGATATGGGCCGTAAGTGTGGCTTTTTGTTATTTGTACGGATTAAGTGATGAATTCCACCAAAGTTTCACCCCTGGTCGCGAAAGTGCTTTAAGCGATGCTTGCGCGGATTTTTTAGGCGGTGGGCTTGGGGCAGGAACAAATCTTCTTGTTCAACAATGGTTTAACAAAAGAGAGGTCGTTTCGCATGTCAGCGCTTAAAGCTTTCCAAGCCGTTTTCTATAATAAAGAGAAGGTCGACACGTTATCCGACGTTTTTTGCCCGCCTTATGACGTTATTTCCAAAGAGCAGCAAGAAGCCTATTATAAGCAAAATCCCCACAATTTTATACGCCTGGAATTAGCCAAAGAAACCCCCAAAGACAGCGCTAAAGACAATCAATACACCCGGGCCAAGAAAACCTATGAAGATTGGCTGAAGAAAGGTGTTTTAGTCCAGGATGATAAACCCTGCATTTATTTTTATAAGCAAGATTACAAATACCAAGGCCAAAAATACACCCGCACCGGTTTTTTAGGTTTATTAAAGCTCACCGATGATTCCGGTGTGAAGATTTTGCCGCATGAAAAGACCCATGCCGCCGCCCGGACCGACCGTTTGACCTTATGGACCGCGCTTAAAAGCAATTTGAGCCCGATTTTTGTCGGTTATGCCGATCGTGCCGGCAAGGTCGATAAAATGTTCCTGAAAGATTTAGCCACCCGCAAACCTGATTTAGAAGCGGTCGATCAAGACAAGGTCAAGCATATGATCTGGCGCCTGGATGACCCGGCCCGTATCCAGGAAATTGCCGATATGATCGACGGTCAGAATTTATTTATCTGCGACGGCCATCACCGTTTTGAAGTCTCCAAAGAAATGCGCCGCGAGGCCTTAAAAAAAATCAAGCGTGCGACCGGCCAGGAAAGCTTCAACTATGTGATGACGTATTTCACCAATATGGATTCCAAAGACCTGCAGATTTTTCCGATCCACCGTATCGTCAAAAAATTCCCCATCAGCGTCAATTTACTCGAACAATATTTCCGCATTGATAAGATCAAGACCAAGAATGACTGGTTGGTGCTTTTGGCCCGCGCCGGTCAAAATGAGCATGCCTTTGGTTTATACAATAAGCAGGGCATGTTCTTGCTGCGTTTAAAGAGCAAGACCTTGATCGATAAGCAAGTTCAGGAAGGTTCCAAAGATTATAAAAGCCTCGATGCGGCTATTTTAAAGTCATTCATCTTCGACCAGGTGGGTGTGGCTTCCGAGGACATTATTTATTCCAAAGACCCTGCCGAAGTCATGCAAGCCGTCGATGAGGGCCAGGCCGAAGCCGGGTTTATTTTAAACCCTGTGCTGATCAAGCAATTGCGTGCCATTGCCCTGAATGATGAGCGCATGCCGCCTAAGACAACTTACTTTTACCCCAAAGTATTATCCGGGTTAACGATTTATAAATGGTAAAACATGTCCCTATTCGGTAAATCAAATTACACGTTCATTAAGGTCAAGCGCAAGGAGATTCCCGCCGGGGTATGGACCAAATGCCCGGGCTGCGAGTCGCCGGCGTATTCCAAAGAGCTGAAGAGCAATTTGAATGTGTGCCCCAAATGCGGTTTTCACTTAATGCTCAATGCTGCCGAGCGGGTGGAGCATTTGATTGATGAAGGAACATTTGTGGAACTTGATGCTGGCATGACATCAGGTGACCCGTTGAATTTTAAAGGCCCTAAGACCTATAAAGAAAAATTGAAAGCCGACCAGGAAGGTACGGATTTATCCGATGCTGTCATCACCGGCCACGGTTTGATCGAAGGTAAGAAAATGGTTGTGGCGGTAACGGATTCACGTTTTATCATGGGCTCCATGGGTTCTGTGGTGGGCGAGCGCATCACCCGTGCCGTGGAATATGGCACCAAACACAAAATACCGGTGAGCATTATTTCCGGTTCCGGCGGTGGGGCGCGCATGTATGAGGGATGCATTTCACTCATGCAAATGGCCAAGACTTGCGCGGCGCTTAATCGCCATGCCGAGGCGGGCCTGCTGTATATTTCTGTATTGACCAATCCCACCATGGGCGGCATCATGGCATCATTCGCCGGGGTGGGAGACATGATCATTGCCGAACCTAAGGCCTTGATCGGTTTTGCCGGTCCGCGCGTTGTTGAACAGACCATACGCCAAAAATTACCGGCGGGTTTCCAGCGTTCCGAGTTTTTATTGGACCACGGCATGGTGGACATGATCGTGGAGCGCCAGGACTTAAAAGGGGTCTTGGCCCACGCCATTGATTATTGCCAAAATGGTGTTAAGTAAGTATTGCATTTGAGCTTGGTTTTTAATACAATAACGCTTCAATTGTAAAGATACCCTATGGCCCATATTAAAATAAAAAATCTCTGCAAGACCTATAAGTCCGGTTCCATGGCGGTCAACAACGTCAATTTGGAAATCGGCGACAAGGAATTTTTAGTTTTGGTCGGTCCGTCCGGCTGCGGCAAATCAACCACCCTGCGCATGGTCGCCGGTTTGGAAGAAATCTCCTCCGGTGAAATTTGGATCAATGACCGCATGGTCAATGATGTGCCTGCCAAAGATCGTAATATTGCCATGGTGTTCCAAAACTATGCGCTTTACCCGCACATGACCGTGTTTGAAAATATGGCCTTTGGTTTGAAGCTGCGCAATTACCCCAAGCCTGAGATCATCAAGCGTGTCAACGATGCCGCTGAAATATTAGGGATCAAGCCTTATTTGGAGCGCCGCCCGCGTGAGCTCTCCGGTGGTGAACGCCAGCGTGTGGCTTTAGGCCGTGCCATCGTGCGCAAGCCTTTGGTGTTTTTATTCGACGAACCATTGTCTAACTTAGACGCCAAGATGCGCGTGCAAATGCGCACCGAGATCCACAAATTGCGCATGCGCCTGCAGACCACGTTTATTTATGTGACTCACGATCAAACGGAAGCCATGACCATGGGCGACCGTATTGTGGTCATGAACA
>CAZBJT010000038.1:0-9652 GCA_964492215.1 uncultured Planctomycetales bacterium
CCGTATCAGCTCTTAAGACCTTGGCTAATTCTTCGGAGTTCAGTACCGGTTTGGCCTTATAGGGCTCGACAAAACGGCTGCGTACAAAAATATCCCATTCAGCGGCGAGATTACCCTTGATCAATTGGAACGCCGTGCGGATGGTCGGTTCCATCTTACCACTCGGTAAATACGGGGCTTGTTCGGCATCCAGGATATCTGCCAGCGGTAAAGTTTCTTCGGCATTGGCCGACACCTGAATGGTCAATGTCGGTAAAATCTTCAAGAACTCTTCTTTCCAGTTAAAGTCAGGGCGGGCTTGGGAAATCTCAATCATCCGTCTATGGGCCAACACCATCAAGTTAAAGAATTCCTGAACAAATAAACGGGCGCGTGGGTTAGCAATGCTCTCTAAGTCGCTCACCGGGCGGTTGCCTTCCAACACTTCTTCCATCATTTTTTCATCTTCGCTGGAAATCACGAATTTCTCACGCAAGGCTTGTTTCAAGGCACGTTTGAATACGTTATTAAAGTAGCCATTGTATTCATCTTCACTGCGCACTAAAGCGACGGTGGGTTTGTCCACTTGGCCGATGCTGCTAAACGGTACTAATTCTTTACGGATCAACCAGGCAGCTGACGCATAGTTGATTAAAATCACAGCGCGTAAGGACAAGATCAAAATCAAGGCGCTCATTACAACAATGATCACCCAGCCGATGGGGTTGACCGTGTTCAACAGATAGAATAAAGCCAAGGCGCCCGTGATGGTATTCAACACGGCCCATTCAATGACCGCTGTTATCCAGAACACCGGCTTCTCTACATTCACCTTGATCTTAGGATTCTTAAAGTGGCTGCGCGCGATCCTGGCAACAAGACCTTTGATAATGCCGGTCATATGCAGCACGGTACCAAAACGGCCGGCCGGGTACAATGGGGTAACAAGCCCACGCTTGGTGCGTTCTTTGTTTAAGTAGGCGCGCATCGGTTTGGCCACACGGGCTTCGATCAAGCGGACCTTGCTGATATCTTCCGGCATGTTCATCAACTTACCGGTGCCCCAGATTAAATCCTGCAGGCCCATATTCTTGATGAAGTTACGCTTGGCTTCCAGATTGTAGCGTAAGAGCTCACGCAATTCTGAGGTGCGGATCATAAAGGCGCCTTCTTGAATGGTCGCCTCACCGCGGCGGAACATGCCGTGCACGCGTTCTTGGGTACGCAAGACATGCACCACAAACCAATAGATCGGACGCACTAAATTCACAAATGTTTCATCCAAGGCTTTCTTCCTCATCCAGCCCTTCAAATGCTTTTGTATCGCCGCCGGTAAGTCTTCAAAGCGGCGGACATTGTCCAAGTTAGCAACCTCGCCGGAAATGGTGTCGGCCTTGGATCCGCCTAAGACCATGCGTATCGCCTCAGTCATGCCTTGTTCTGCGGCAAAACCATTCAAACGGTCATGCACGTGGTCATATGTCTTTTTGCTTTCAGCGCGTAAATTGTCTTTCACATAGTTGACGTCGATGAATTCGACCAATGACTCAATGAAATACATGGACGGCATCAAATTACGGATGCGGTTACGGCGCCAAATGGTCAAGCGATCAAGCTTCTTGACCGGCGCGCCCTGACGGGAATCTTTGTCAGCGTCCTTCACCAAATATCTAGCCAAACCTGTAAAGGTCTTTAACACCCCTGCACCCATCAAGACAGCCACGATCAAAACGATCGGGAAACCTAATGTCAAAATAGTACCGCCGGTAACAATCAAGACAATGTCAATGGGCCATGTGGATGGATGGAACAGATTGGCCACAAAACTATTGTGGGTCACATGTGCGGCATGGTTGGCAAAAAACTCTTTGATGCGACCGAACAAGGTATATTCCTGCGGCACAATTTCAGTACGATGAATATTGATCTTCTTGATCCGAGGCTCATCCATATAGAACTTGGTGGCATTACGCTCAGCCAACACATCAATTTCTGCCGGGGTCAAAACCTGATAGCGCGGCGTGCCGGCGGCAATTTGACGGCCGTCGATCTTGTCATTGGCCAATAAATGATTGCGGTTTAAGTTTAATAAATTAAATTCGTATTTGGTGCGGGCATCGCGGTCAAAGACCCAATACCAGCCCGGCTCACCCTTAACAAATGCAATGTAATGCTCTTTGTACAAGCGGCGGCTCTGCGGATCAACTAAAGCCCGTTCAAACATTCCCCTGCGGGTGCCATTGGTTTCCAAACCTGTGCTGCGGCGGATCTCGTCAGCCACCAGATTGGAGGTTTCTTGACGAGAGACCGTCGGAACATCGTAGGTGTTGACAGGTAATTCCATGCTGTCAAAGAACACCAATGCCTCTTTATCAAGCCCTGGCTTATTGGCATGGTATTCAGCAAATAGACCGCCGTCGACCAAACGGAAGGCACGACCACCAACACTTTGTTTAGCCGGGCGGATATCGATCGTGTCGTAGGTGATCACCGGGACGGATTGGCCTTCGGCATCAACGGCTTCGACCAGATGCGGGTTCTTGCTGATGATGACCACCTTATGATGGGCATAGAAAGCTGGGTTCTCTTGGCCGGCCACATAAGCATAAGTCTTTACTTCCACCGGGTAACGGCGATCGCCATGGGTGTTAAATGTATAAACACTGACGAAAGCTTTCTTGTCAACGGCGGTGAATTTGGCGAATTGATGTTCATCAAGCTCAGCCGCGCCATTTAAACGACGCTGCAATTGTCCCTCACCGTTACGGCGGTCGAGGCTGGATCCTTGAATGGCCGCAAACGGCAAGTCATTGTGATTGTTCTTCAAATGCTCTTCTAAGAATGCCCGGCGCTGATCTTGCGGCACCGCGTTAAATCTGCGATTGAATTCGGCACTGATCAAGCCCTTCTTGGTTTTGATATACACAGTTCCGTCGCTCAATGCCTCAGTCCAGGACAAAGAGTTAATTGTCTCATGACCGGTCTTGTCCATGATGGAACCGATGGAACGATCGCCCACATCATCCGCGCCAAAATGATCTTCATCATAATAATTATAGGTGGTGCTGGTGGCCTTGGTGCGGCCGGTGGCTTTATCTAAAATGCCCACGCGCTGTTCATACACATAACCCTTGGCGTTCTCAATAGCACGGTACGGGGCATATAACTTCTGTCCGTTGGTCATGTAATGGATGTTATGGCCGGCATAACGTAAGGTATGGTCAGCCGCATAGATCTTGCCGACATCACCGTTGACAACATCAAACTTGTTCCAGTTGGCATCCGTTAACCAGTTCTCATGGGTCAAACGGCCTTGCATATCGAATGTACGGCCACCGTCGGCAATGCCCACATCGCCCGGGATGCCGCGGTAGCTTAAGGCAGCTTTTTCATTGGTGTACAAGCGGCCATTGATCGTGGCGCCGGTGTATTTGAAGACCAAACGGCCTAAGCCATCTTTGTCCATTTCATAACGGGTAAACAATTTGTTATTGACCACATCAACGTGGGGCCGGCGATTATTGTAGCCTAAGGTGGTGGAGATGCGCGTCGCTTGGCTTTCACCGGCCTTAAAATCATATTCCTGATCAGCCACATCCACCGGCTTATATTGACCCCACACCGGCACTTGATTATGCTTGGTCACAAATTCACCACGGCTATTGATCTTGCCGGGTATGGTCAAAATGGCTTCATCATACGGGTTGCGCAAGATCTGCCAGACTTCGTGGGCTAAATCATCATACATTTGTACAAGCTTATTACCGGTCACAGGATCAACCCAGACGGCAAAGGAATGGCTGATCTGGGTGCGGCTGCCGTTAGCATTAATATGGTATGTCGTCCCGCTTTGGGTCGGACGGCCGGTCACTTCCAGGACTTTTTCATTGGGTTCATGTTCCATGACGCTCGTGGCCATAAAGTTCTTGTAGACTTCGGTGCCGTCGGGCATGCGTATGGGATGGGCCACCGGGGTCGTGGTTTCATAACCGAAATAGTCGGCGATGGGGTAATCACTGTTCTTGTAAACTTGCACCTGGATCAAATCCTGCCAATCGCGGGTGTTCAGCGGATCACCAGGATTCATGGTGGCCACCACTTTGTCTAACTTGACTGCGGTTGAACCATCACGATGAATGTCCTGGGATTGCATATACCCGCTTAACGTATTATCAGCCGGATTAACATTATAGGTCGCAGCACTGTTAAGGGCTTCATCACCCTTGGCCGGATCGTCATACGTATAGAATGTGGCACGGCCATTGGCGGAAGACCAGATGCGTTCGGTCTTGTTATAAATTTTATCGAATAAGGTCCAGCTAGACTTATTCACCGTGCCGTCGATGCGTAAATCATCATTGCGCGGCATGACTAAGTATTTCGGTGATGTCTCAGCGCGGCCATCAGATAAGATGGTGGTAATATTTAAAATTTTACCGATGGGCTGTTTACGGACAACAATACCCATGTCATTAGTGACGGTGGTATCGCCATGATTATACGGTTGGTTGATGTGGTAGCGGTAGCCGACAAATGGGTTGACCGGTGTATTAAGTTCATCCTCGTTTAAGATGGTGCCGTCTTTTTTCTTTTCAGAGATCAAACCGACGGTTTCATAAGCACCGTTGACTTTACGCTGCACGGTGACGCGCTTGGCACCCGTCCTCAATTGCTCTGTGTCTTGCTTGATGGCGTCATAGCTGCCATAGTAACGGGTCAGGTCGATCTCTTTGCCCTTAACCTTACTGCTCTTGTCTTCGATGGTCTTGATGACCAATAAATTCTTCTCGATAAACTTGGCCCAGAAGTCACGGCCATCCGGACCTAAGTAAACAGTACCGATCTCTTGGTTGTCGGCATCATAGGCCACCAGGCGTTTGTGCTCGCCGCTGATTTCAACTTCTTTGAGGGAAGCGCCATTCTTGCCAAAAGCTAAATCGGTCAACCCATTGGCATCCAAAGCATGTCCCTTGGCACCTAAGACCTGACCGAAGCTCAAGTTCCATTCAATGCCTTTGAGCATAGGCTCGACGATCACCGGTAATTCATTGTCATATTTGCTCCAGGAAGAATCCAACTTGCCCGCAGCAATCAAGGCCTTGATGCGGCCGGGTAAGATCACCATGGTCTTGCCATCGCCTAAATACAAACCGTCGTTATAGCCCTCTAAGCTTAAGTAATACGAATCGCCGTATTGATAGATGTGATGTTGAGCGGCTTCTGAGGCTGTAACAAAAGTCAACGGCTGGCTTAAATTCAAATTCTCGTCCATGATAATGCGGTGATCAGCTTCGCTCATCAAGCCTTCAAAGGTGCGGCCCAAAATCGCCAGCATGTCATAACCATTCTTCATGACATCTAATTCACGCTTGGCTTCATCAGGTGAGCTAATCATTAAACCGCCGCCCAAGGTAAAGTCGGCTTTATCAGCATTCTTAGATAAGGCTGGTCCTTCCAAATACTGCAGCGGGAAAGGCGCACCGGATGTCGCCGTTGATCTGGGGATACCTAAGCGAGCGTCGTCCCCTGTTTGCGGTGTGGGTATCGCCCTTAAAAGGTCCTTGGTCACGCGCCCGCGGGCGGCAAAGATCGTATGATCGAGGGATGCTTGCGGAGTCCCGGCCGAAGTGCCGCCGGCGCTGATTTCAAAGCCTTGATAGGTTGTATGCCCGCCTAAGGTATAAACCCCGCGACCCTGGGCATCCTTCTGCCAGCCAACGGTACCAATGCCATCATCATGCTTGTAAATTTCAAAAGTGCCGCCATATGTTTTGACTTCGTCGTCTTTACTGCCGATCTTATTCCAGAAGGCATTGAACCTGTCTAAGAAATGAATGCTGGCACCCATGCGATGGTCTTGCGGCAAGGCGGATTCAAACTTCATTTGTACAAACCCAGGACGAACCCCGCCTGCAGTGACCCAGTTCGGGGCAAAATTGTTCTTAGTTTCAATAGCTGCCGTCGGGAAGTTTGCATCCTGGGCCCCTAAGATATCGTCAGCAAGAAGCTCATGGTTAGCGGAGATCGAAGCAGTCACATTATCACTGAACTTGTGCTTAAAGGTGATCTTCTCATATGAAGCCGCGTCTTTGGCATGCAAATTAACATTGGTGGAAGAGATCACTTGCTGGGTCAATGTATCATAAAGGGTAACGGTATTTCCCTGCTTGGCATCTGCCCCGGCATAACCGAATTCCATGACGATGTTATCGGCTTTGTTCAATGTATAATCCACCAAGATATTGCCGCCGCGGGTAACACTGTCCCCACCCTCGCTGTTGGCCTTGATGATACCGGTGATGCCCACATATACCTTGTCCCCGCGATAACCCACGGTATTGACAACCAGCCAATAACGGTGACGGGCTTCAACCACACTGCCGTCGGGCATGGTGTTGTAGGTTGAGCCTTCGACTTCACCGACTTTGACGTTATAACCGACGCGGCCGGCTTCATTGTCGGTCAAATCAGCACCCACCACCGCATAGGTGTTTTGCCAGCCATTGTCCTGGGCCAACAGCGTGCCGTAATCGACGCTTAACTTACGTAATTCATCTGTCATGCCATAATGCTGATTTAATGCGGTCTTCACACTGCCGTCGGCATCCGTGTATTTATTGCCGGTGATGTCCATCTGGGCCTGCTGGATGCGCTGCACAGCCACCGTCGGCTTCATCATGACGGAGCTGCCATCAGGGAAGTAAAGCTTGTTGCCGGCAAATATGGGGCTGGAATCAGCCAAACGGTAATTGCCGAAGAACCCGTCCACAGCCTGACGGGCTTGGCGGCGTTCATGGTTATTCAAGCGGGTATTATTGTCGATCGCAGCGGTTAACTGCTGCTTCAATTGGTCGTATTGTTCCTGGGCGATGCGGTTATGCTCGAAGATGACTTTGATCTGGGCAGCCAGCTTATCTGCTTCTTTAGTATAGGCATTCTTGGCATCGTTCAATAAAAGCTTGTCTTTGAGTTTTGAATCCATGGCTTCATTAAAGGCCTTCATGTCGTCGATGAAATCACGCAGCGGCGCGCGGCCAAAGCCCGTATATTGGCCATAAATACCAACGGCCGTAAGGTAATTGTCCCGGTCAAAATTGGCCGCAGCCACAATGGCCGCCTGGGTTTCAGGATTGAATAAAAGCCCGTGGGTCTTCAAATTATTGATGTCAGTTAAGATGACCTCTTCCTGATTGATCAACTGAATTTCCATTAAGCGTGCGGCCTGGATGCGCTGGGCGATCAATTCAGGGCGTTCATAGTTGGGATTTCTTTCATCCAAAGCGTCTAACTGGGCTTCTTTGAGGCCGCCCAATTGACGG
Organism: uncultured Planctomycetales bacterium; assembly: GCA_964492215.1. Lineage (GTDB taxonomy): Bacteria > Omnitrophota > Gorgyraeia > Zapsychrales > Fredricksoniimonadaceae > CAYNTZ01. Next base: position 7,299 of record CAZBJT010000038.1, read on the forward strand.
ATATAAACTTCCTGGTTCAAATAAAGGTTGCGTAATTGTTCAATGTCGCTGCGGCCGGCAGCGCTTAAAATATTCTTGTCAATCGCGGTATTCAAGCGCAGGATTTCACCGTCGATGCTTTGCAGCTTGGTCGGGAAATACTTCAAAGCCTGGGCGATCTCAGTGGGGCTCATTAAAGGCAGGCCCTTATAGCTGGCCGTGGTCAGGCGGGTTGATTCCTGCATCAGCGCGATCTGGGTTTGCTCATCACTTTCCTTCTCAGCCAATAAATTGATCTTGTCCTGCAGGATCCAGTCGACCTGCTCCCAAACCGGTTTATAGTCACCTGCATCAATGCGTGAGTACACCAATTGATCATTCTTCAAGCGCTGGGCCAAAGCCTTGGCATTATCTAAATTGCGCTGGGCCAAGGCCAATTCTTCCAAGGCAAACTCATGGCGGGCATTTAATGGATCACCGACGGTCAACGGCATGGTGCGCACCACTTCCGCCTGCCATTTATTCTTCTCGGCCTCTAAGCGGGTGATCTCACCCATCGGGTTTAATGCATCCGTGTTTTTATCATCGCCGTAATAGAACGCCAGGCCCTCGGTAATGGCTGCACGGGTGTAAAGCAAATTGCTCCAGACATTTTGCTTGGCGGCATCGCTTGAATTACGATCATCAACAATGGCTAATTGGGCCTTGAGCTTGGCTGAATCCGCATTATCAGTAGCTAAGGCTTTTTTCAGATCATCCACACGTTGGTCAACCGTGGTGCGTTTGGCATAAGCATCTTGCAAGACCGGTAACACATTGCCGGCTTGTGCACCAAAGGCCTTGGTAACGCCCGTGGTCAAATCATTGCCGCCGACGTTCAAAAAGGCAATGGTGCCATTTGCGCTTAACTGGACCAAATTATTATCAGCCAATGTCTTTAATACCGCGTCCGCATTAAGCCCGGCCTTGACCAAGGCATCTTTGGTGATGATGCCATTTTCATTGAAGCCATAGAAATCAGCCAAGCTGATCTGGGCCGGGTTGATGTAAGGCGTTATCGCAGCCAAACCTTTTTGGGCATTGGCTAATTCTTCATTCAATCCACGGAACACCGTACCGTCGTACAAAGGCTTAAATACATCAAAATAACGGGTGATATCAGCAGCCAGTACATTTAACCCGTTTTGGACGGAACCGGCGGCACGCAACACCAATTTCTTGTATTCGTCGGCGGTCATGAACGTCGGTTGGGCCAAAACATCGCCGACGCTTTGGGCACGGTCACCAAATTGCGTATTCAAGGCATTGGTGATATCGCCTAAATTCGCCACTAATAAAGCACGGCCATTGCCTAAATCCTTAATCCAACCGCGGGTGACTAAAGTATTGAATATGTCACGACCATCCTTGCCGTTATTGCCAGGGAAGGCCGTGGTGAGTTGTTTAACATCAATGATTTGGGTGCGGTCCTGGGCGAGCAAGATAATGGCTTTCTCGATGGGCAGCATGCCTTTTTGTAATTTCACTTCTTCATACTCGGCGCGCTTGAGTAAGTCATACACGGCACTCATGTCTTGGTTAATACCCTTAACGCCGTTCTTGTTTTCCATATCCTGCATGCGCACATAGGCTTCATTCAACAGTTTCTGTATCGACTTAATCTGGGTCTTGCTGCCGGCGGTGACCGTATTAAGCGTATCCACATGGCGGATATGGTCGATCAACAGGCCCTTGGTTTGCTCGTCGATCTTTAATTCGCCACTTTGGATAAGCATCAATAAGTCGCTCAAAGAACCACCCTCGATCAAATGATTGGTGCGGGCACTTAAGACAGCCAGCGGCATCTGGGCGACGGCGCGGCGCACCACGATCGGCGCATGGCCTTCCTTGTAAAAGGACAGCTCACCCGTCGGGCTGATGATGGCACCGGCATAGCCGCCCTTGATGATTTCTTTGATCGGGTTACCCATGCCGCGGCTGAATTCAACCATCTTCAAGCCTCTAGAGGTATTGACCATATTGACCGACGGCTTGGGATTATCACCAGTGCTGTCATTTCTAATCTCTTTTTTGCTGTGATAAATGTTCTGTCCGTTTAAGTCAGTGCGGTTGAATTCATTGACCAAGGTATTCAGGTCGCCTAATGTCATCAGCGGCAATAAGCGGGCGGTATTCTTGTCTTCGATGGCGATAACAGAGGTGTCGTCATAGATCAAGGCTTGCACCGGACGCGTGGCCTTGGGGATAAAGACACCCACACTTTTCGAGCCTAAACGCACGATGCGGAAATTATCCGGCAATACCGAGTGGCGCTCTTTGAAACTGTCCTTCACCTTGTTCATGTCGGATGTTTCCAACCCGTCGATGGTCACAGG
>CAZBJT010000039.1:0-9610 GCA_964492215.1 uncultured Planctomycetales bacterium
AGAAGCAATAAGGTTTTAGATCTTTTGACATTATACTTAGTACATGCTAATATTTAGCAGGAGCTAAGCGAATGATTAAGATCAACCGTCAGATGACTGCCCAACGTGTTGCCCAATTGATGCCTAATATCATCCAAGGGGCGCATTTGGGGTTTATGGCGAAAAGGGCCATTACCCAAACACAATTTTTTGTGTTGATTTCCGTGCATGCCAAGGGCACCTGCCCCATGAGCGTGATCGCCCAGAAGATGAATGTGCGCCTGCCCACCATGACGGGCATGGTGGCGCGTTTGGTTGCCGGCGGGTATTTAAAACGCATTGTCAATCCGGATGACCGCCGTCAGGTGGTCGTGGCCTTGGCCTCCAAAGGCGAAGAGTTCTTAAAACAATTTAAAATGGTCATCGGCAAGCGTTGGGAAAGTGTGTTGCATATCCTGTCCCAAAAAGAATTGGAAGATTTTTACCACATCGTCACCAAATTAAACCAGCAATTGCAGGAAAAAGAATCATGAAGCGTCATTTATTTTTGATCGTCATTTCATTTTATTGTGTAGGTGTAGCCGCAGCCCAGGGGGATTCGGCACCTTTGCCATTGACATTAAGAGAAGCCTTGAAAAAAGCCTATGAGGTCAACCCGCAAGTTATCATGGCTGATGCCCGCGTTGAACAAGCCTTGGCGCGCATCGGCCAGGCACGCGCCGCCCTTTTGCCGAATATCGACGGGGTAGTCAGCGGCAGCCGCCAGACCCGCGATTTGCGCGGCAGCGGTTTTGATTTTCCCGGTCTTGACCCGCACGTGGGGCCGTTTAATTCTTTTGATGCCAGGCCCCGGTTGACTGTTTCGCTTTTTGATCCGGCGGCCTTGCAGCGGTTGCATGCCGCCCAAAAGGGTCAGCAATTGTCCTATGCGCAAAACCGAAAAGTGCGCGACGATGTATTGGCTTTGGTGGCGTCTTTATACGTGCAGGCTAAACGTTCTGCCCAAACCTATGATGCTGCCGCCCTTGTTTTAAAAAGGGACAGCCAAGCCCTGCAAGTGATGCAAACCCGTCAGGCCCAGGGCAGCGGTTCATCGTTAGATTTAAAGAAGGCTGAAAGTGATGTGGCTCAATCGTCTTTTTTATTTCAGCGCGCGCAAACCCAAATGCTGGAAGACCGTGTTAATTTAGCCGCCGCCTTGAAGCTGCCAATAGATGTTCCAATCACTTTTACTGATGATAAAAATGACGAGGAGTTATTAAATAAGATAACGGCATTACCCGCCGATGAAAAGAATCCGGACGTTAAATTAGCCATGGCCCAAATAGAAAGCCAAAAAGCCGAGCAGGCGGCCGCGTCGGCTGCGTTTTGGCCGCGCATCACCGGCATGGCTGATTATGGACGCTCCGGCAGTGCCCCGGATGATGGCAGCAATACTTATATGATCGGTGTGCAGGCAACCATTCCTATTTGGGAAGGCGGCTTTAATCAAAGTAAACTTAAAGAAGCCAAGGCCCAAGTTAAGGAAGCCCAGGCTAATCTCGACGATATTCTCGTGCAAGATCAAGCTAAGCTCATGATCGCCCGGCAAGCCTTGCAAGAGGCCTTTGATATGGTGAAAGCCAAACAAGCTCAAACCAGCGTCATCGAGGCATCTTTACAAATTACCCAAGCCAGATTAGATTCAGGCACGGGTAGTTCATTAGACCTCATTCAAGCCCAGGCTGCCCAAGCCTTGGCCCAGGATGAAGCCAATGAAGCCCAGGCGTATGTGATTACAGCCCAGGTCAATGTGGCCCATGCCTTGGGGAAATTGCAGGACATTGTTAAAGAACAAAAATAAAATCGGAGAGAAAACGTGCGTACGCTAATCATGATCACACTAGCTTTGTTTTTGGCCGGATGCTCCAATCATTCAAAGGATATGTCTTTTTCCGGAACGCTTGAAATCACCGAGCATGTCTTAGGGGTCAAAGTCCCCGGACGCATCAGCACGGTCGATATTAAGGAAGGGGACATGGTCAAGGCCGGCCAGGTATTGGCCACCTTAGACCGTTATGCGCAGGCCAAGAAAGATGCTGAACGCACGGACGTTTTATATAAGAGCGGCGGGGCCAATACCCAAGCCGTTGAATACGCGCAATTGTCTTTGGAAGATCAGGAGGTGGTGTCTCCCATCGACGGGGTGGTTTTAGTCAAGACGGTTGAGTCCGGAGAGACCGTCGCTGCCGGTGCTGGGGTGGTTGTGGTGGGGGATGTGAAAGACCAATGGGTGAAGATCTTTGTGCCTGAAGGAGCGATCAACCGACTCACCATGAACCAAGCGGCTACGGTATCTTTCGACGGTAATAGCAAGACCTATCAAGGGCATGTGAGCTTTATTGCCATCAAAGCCGAGTTTACCCCGCGCAATGTGCAAACAGCGGAAGAACGCGTCACCCAGGCTTTTGCCGTTAAAGTCAGCTTGGACCAACCCGACGCTAATCTTCACGCCGGTGTGGCCGCGGATATTAAATTCACGAATTTATAATCTTATGGACGACATTGCCATCAAAGCAGATCAATTGACCAAACGTTTCGGCAAGACGGTTGCCGTCGACGCTTTGTCTTTTTCTATTCCCTATGGATCTATTTTCGGTTTCCTAGGGGCCAATGGCGCGGGTAAAAGCACCACCATCAAGATGCTGTGCGGGATATTAAATCCCACCAGCGGCACCGCCGCAGTCGGTGGTTTTGACATTAACCGCCAAACCGATCAGGTCAAAAAAGTCATCGGTTATGTGTCCCAGCGCTTTAGTTTATATACGGACCTGACCGTCATCGAGAATTTGACTTTTTACGGCCGCATTTACGGGTTGGAGGGCGAAGCATTGAAGACCCGCATGCAGGAAGTTCTAGCCTGGAGCGGATTAGACCAATATAAAGACCATTTGGCCGAAATACTCTCCGGCGGGTGGAAACAAAAACTGGCCATTGCCAATGCCATTTTGCATAAACCCCGGGTGTTGTTTTTAGATGAACCCACCGCCGGCATTGACCCGCTGTCCCGCCGGATGATTTGGCAATTGCTTAATCAATTGGCCCATGATGGGACAGCACTTTTTCTTACCACCCATTACATGGAAGAAGCGGAGCGCTGCAATACGATTGCCTTTATCAGCAATGGCCATTTATTAAAAATAGGGACGGTGGCGTCATTCAAAGAAGTAGCTCCGTCGCTGGAAGAGGCTTTTGCTATTCTGGAATCCAAGGCAGGTGTGCATGCTGCGTAATATCAAAGCCATCATGGACAAAGAGATCATCCAGATCATGCGCGACCGCCGCACATTGATGATGGTGGTCTTGATGCCGGTGTTTCAGGTCTTGGTGTATGGCTTTGGGGTCAATACCGACGTCAAACATTTGCGCACCTATGTCTATGACCAGGACCGCACCTATTTAAGCCGGCAATTGATCAGTGCTTTTGAGGTGTCTGATTATTTTTCGGTTAAACAAAACAGCGATTCATTTGAGGCCCTGCGCCATGGTTTAGATCAGGGCAAAGCCCAGGCAGCTTTGGTCATACCGCCGGATTTTACCAAAAATTTACTTAAAGGCCAGCCGGGGCAGGTGCAGTTCTTGATCGACGGGACAGATTCTAACCCGGCCAATGTGGCACTTAATGCCAGCCAGGCCATTATCACGCATTTCATGCAAAACCAGGGGCTGGTCCCTGTCAAAATTGCACCCGTGGATTTTAGACCGCGGCTTTGGTATAATCCGGATTTGAAGAGTACTTTTTTCATGTTGCCGGGTTTGATCGGTTTGGTAATACAATTAATCATACCGATGTTGACCGCGAACGCCATTGTGCGGGAGAAAGAGCGGGGCAATATTGAGCAGCTTTTGGTGACGCCGATCAAGCCGTATCAGCTGGTGATAGGCAAGATCATTCCGTATATCGGCATCGGTTTATTTATTGCCGCCAGCATTGTGGTTGCCATCGGTGTGTTGTTCCATGTGCCTATCCGCGGTAATCTTTTTACGCTCTTTGTGATGACATTGGTGTATTTAGTCGTCTGTTTGGGCATCGGCTTATGGGCTTCGACGGTGGCGGACAATCAGCACCAGGCCTCCCAGATCGTCATGTTTTTTGCCATGCCGTCTATTTTATTGTCGGGCTTTATTTTCCCCCGGGAAAGCATGCCCATCTGGGTGCATCACATCGGGTATTTTTTGCCGATGACCTATTTTTTAAAGATCGTGCGCGGCATTGTGCTTAAAGGCATGGGTTTTATCGATCTCTGGGACCAGGTTTTGCCGTTGGTGTGCATGGCGGCCGTGGTCATTATTTTAAGTATCAAGCGTTTTGGTAAAAGGATGGATTAGTATTTTTAACTGTTTTAAGGGAGGGTTGGGATGAGTACAGAACAAAGCATTGTTCATACCATTATTGGTTTTATTACCGAGAATGCGGTTAGGTTCAGCTTTCAGTTTATCGGCGGGTTGATCATTCTTCTTGCTGCTTGGATACTATCGCGTTTTGTGGCGAAGTTGGTCAATAAGTCATTGGTTGAACGTAAAATCGACATCACCATCGTCAAGTTCTTAGAACAGGCCACGCGCATTATGATTTTGGCTTTCGGTGTATTGATGACCTTAAGTTCTTTTGGCGTGCAAATAGCCCCCTTGCTGGCTGGTTTGTCAGTCGCTGGTGTCGGTATCGGTCTGGCTTTGCAGGGGCCATTGTCCAACTATACGTCCGGTGCAACATTGATATTCACTAAACCCTTTAAGGTAGGGGACATCATTGAGGTAAATGGGTATCAGGGGGAAGTCAAGGACATCACCTTGCCCCGCACCGAGCTTTATGGGTTGGATGGCAGCAATATCATCATCCCTAACAAACATATTATCGGCGAAGTCATCAAGAATTTCTCCGAATACCGCAAGCTTGAGATCAATGTGGGGGTCAGCTATGAGAGCGATGTGCAAAAGGCTCTGGCTATTTTAGAAAAGATAGTTATTTCAGAAGCCAGGATCCCTTCAAAAGAAAAATATAAATTGGGGATCAAGGAATTTGCCGACTCCAGTGTTAATTTGCAGGTTTTTGTTTGGGTACCGCAGAATAATTATGTGGATGTGAAATTCGCCGTACATAAAGCCATCCTCGATCAGTTTAAAGCGCAGGGCATCGCTATTCCTTATCCTCAACAGGATGTGCATATGTACCAGAAGTAATGATTTTATAAATCAGTTAATCAACAAGGAGGCAATATGGGAGATCAATGCTGTTCGACAGAGAATAAAGGCGGTAGCGGTGGCGGCGGTTGTTGCGGCACTAAGAAGCTCATCGTCGCTGTCTTGCTTGGGGGCTTATGTTTCGCCGCCGGCATGTGGTTTGCCAAAGCCAATTGCGGCATGAGTAGCAAAATGTGCCCGATGAGCATGCCCATGCAGCAAAAGTAATTGATTGAATAGTAAATAGTAAAAAGGGGACATGTACTCGCTACGTGTCCCCTTTTTTATTACCTATCGCGTGCCGGCTCAATATGCACCAGCACATCCGCTATGCCCAAAGAAGTGGCGATCAAAGCGTCTTTGACCTGATGGGCAATGCCGTGGGCTTTGGCCACGGTCATATTTGCAGGGACTTCCACGTGAATATCAACGAATAATTGCAATCCGCTTTTACGCACCCGGCATTTTTCAATGGCAACAACTCCTTCGATCTGGCCGGCCACCGTACGTATAGACGTCTCTGTTTCCGGATTGACCGCATGGTCCATGAGTTCCCGTACCGCGTGCGTCAATAAATAGATCCCGTTAAAAGCGATGATCCCGCTGGCCGCCAAGGCTGCCCAATCGTCCGCACTCTCATAACCCTTACCGAAAATCAAGGCAATGGAAATACCGATAAATGCCGCCAATGAGGTTAAGGCATCCGAACGGTGATGCCAGGCATCGGTTTGAATGGACAAGCTATTGAGTGAATGACCGACGGATGAAAGCCGGCGGAACATCAATTCCTTGATCAAAACAACGCCGACCAGAACAATAAGGGTAAAAGCCGCGGGCGCGTGATGGGGTGTGTGTATTTCTTTAATGCTTTCAACGGCAATAATAATGGCTGCCGCAAGCAAGCCCAGTGACACGGCCATGGCCGCCAATGTTTCAGCTTTGCCGTGGCCATAGGGGTGATTTTTATCCGGCGGGAGGGAGCCAATCTTAATGCCGCCTAAGACCACCATGGAGGCAAAAATATCCATGGTTGATTCAATGCCATCCGCAATGAGCGCATAAGAACTGCCCAAAACCCCGGCAATGATCTTGACCGCAGCCAGTAAAATATTGACCGCCAGTGACGCCAGCATGCTTTGATAACCTTTGGACACCCGGCCGGCCAGGGGAGACGTATCTTTAATACTCATTTTTTTATTTTAGACCATGAATACTTAATAGGCAAGCTGGCTTGAGTCTTTCTTGCTTGACGGGGCAATAAGCGTGGATATAATGAAACCGTTTTAATTAATAACTAACAGTCAACTAAAGGAAGATCTATGATCAAGCAGGTGATTGCATTTCATTACATATTGACGGACAAAGACGGCAAGACCATTGATGCTTCCCAAAAAGAACGCCCTTTGATCTTTATGTCCGCGACTGGTCAAATCATCCCGGGCTTGGAGAATATTTTGATCGCCATGAAAAAAGGCGATAAGAAAACCGTCACCATACCGGCTAAAGAAGCTTATGGTGAGCGCGATAATCAATTGATCTATAAAGTCGACCGTTCCAAATTACCCACCCCTGACATCAAGATCGGGGACATGTTTGAAGTCGGTGAAGGCGAGCAATTCTCCCCTGTCTCCATTGTGGGAATCACCGGTGATGAAGTGACTTTGGATGGTAACCATCCATTGGCCGGCCAGGATTTGACATTTGCCGTTGAGATCGTCGAGATACGCCCGGCCACGCCAGAAGAAGTGGTACACGGCCACGTGCATGGGGCCGGCGGCTGTCATCATTAAGTGACCACTTGAGCGAGGTGTATGTTGAACTGGCAACGGTGGATTCGTCTGGCATTGCTTCTGGCTGTGGGTTGGTATGTGGCTTTGGCCTTCCAGCATTATTTAAATCAGCGGCCATTGTGGAATGATGAACAAGCCATTTTTATCAATATTAAACAAATAGCGTACCCCCGTTTGTTTGCCAAGCCGCTGTTGAAGATTCAATCTTTCCCTCGTTTTTATTTAGCCTGTATCAAAGCCTTCGCCCTGAATTTTCACTCCCATCTGCTGGCCTTGCGGTTTTTTCCTTTTATCGCGATGATGGGGGCTTTTATCGCCTGGTTTAACGTAGGCCGTTTAACCTTAAAGAAAAATGAATGGCTTTTGTTGTATGTTTTAAGCTGGGCCGCATCTATCCCTTTGGTATATTACGCCGCCGAACTCAAGCAATACTCCATGGATGTTTTTGCGTCCGGTGTGTGTTTATGGTTGTTGTGCCGAGGGTTTAGCCGCTGGTGGTATGTGTTGCCGCTTTTTTGTTTTTTTTCCTACCCGTCACTGTTCTGGATACCTTTATTCTGGTGGAATTTGATGCGCCGCGGTCAGGAAGATAAAGATTGGCAGCCATTGGCTATTTATACGATGGTTTTACTTGCGGTATTGAGCGTGTTTTATTACGTGGATGTGCGCGTCAATAATAAAGACCTGAGTTATTATTGGCGGGATTATTTTATTTCATTCGATTCCATCGGTGAATTCTTTAGGACTTTAGGGGAGGGGATCAATAATTTAATTTCCCGCTGGTTTGCCGAGCGGCCTAAATGGATCAGGGGAGCGGCCCGCGGTTTTATGGGCTTGGGCTTCGGTTATATATTATTGAGTTTCTGGCGGGCCTTTAAGTCCCAGGGCTTTCGTTTTAAGTCGATTGAATCCGCTGCTTTAGGGATATTCTCAATACATTTATTTTTTGGGGCTTTGCATTTATATCCTTTTGTAGTTCCCCGCACGTCATTATTTTTTGCGCCGATTGTGCTGCTCATGCGTGTTGCCGCCATGCAGCGAATAAAAGAACGTCATCAAATGGTCGGCACCTTCATTCAGGTTTTATTTATGGTGTATTTGCTGATTACATCGATTGGTATCGGCCGTCTGGTTTTTTCCGGTGATTTGGGCGCCCAGTCGGTATTATGGCAATAATTCCTGGGCCCGTTCTAGAGCGCAGGGCAGGTTCTTCTGCAGGTTTTTTGGGCCGATCAAATGAATGATCCCGCCGTCTTTGAGCACATTAAAAGGCTGCACATGTAACCCCGCGATGATAATGGTGGTACCTTGTTTGCGGGTGGTATGAATGAGGTCTTCCAAAGCACGTAAGCCTGTAGCATCCATGGTCGGCACATGACGCATGCGCAGGATCAGGACCTTGGGTCGGCGTTTTAATTGACTCAGGGCTTGTTTGAATTTATCCGCAGCTCCGAAAAAGAAGGGGCCGTTGATCTCGAATATTTCCACACCCTCGGGGATTTGCTGGCGCAGCACAGATTCAGGGTCATCTGGGTTCTCTTCATCGGAGAGGGATTCATTTAAGTAATCGATCTTGGTGACATCCACCATGCGTTTCATAAATAAGAAGGCGGCCAGAACCATCCCTACCTCAATAGCCACCGTTAAATCCACCAGCACCGTCAACAAGAACGTCACTAATAAAACCATCACATCGCTTTTGGGGCTGTGCATGAGTTTAGCGAAAATTGATGCCTCGCTCATGGTGTAGGCCACTGTGATGAGTATGCCGGCCAGTGTAGCCATGGGTATAAGTGCGGCCCATGGCCCCAGGAATAAAAATAATACCAGAATAGTCAGGGCGTGAACAATGCCAGCGACGGGGGTTAGCCCGCCATTCTTGATATTGGTGGCGGTGCGGGCAATGGCACCCGTGGCTGGTATGCCGCCAAACAGCGGTGAGGCGATATTGGCAATACCCTGGGCGATCAATTCCATATTGGAGCGGTGCCTGCGTCCGGTCATGCCATCGGCAACCACCGCAGAAAGCAGGGACTCAATGCCGGCTAACAAAGCTATGGTCAGCGCCGGGGAAGACATCTTGACGATAATCTCCCAACTAAAGGCAGGCAAATGCGGGGCGGGGATAGTATTGGCGACATGGCCAAAACGGCTTCCAATAGTTTCCAAAGGCCAATGGCAAAAATGTGCAATTGCCGTCGTGGCTAAAATAGCAATGAGCGGCCCTGGCAGGCGGTCCGTGACCTTGCGCCAAAACACAATGATCAAAATAGTGACAATGCCGATAAGCAGCGTATGCCAATCTAGGGTATTGATGTTTTGCGCATAAGCGATCCATTTGCCTAAAAATCGTTCCGGTGTCGTCGCTAAATGTAACCCCAAAAAATCCCGCACTTGGCTGGTGAAAATGATTACAGCAATGCCGCTGGTAAAACCGATGGTCACCGGGTAGGGGATGAATTTGATCACATCGCCCATTTTGGCAATGCCTAAAATAATCAGGAGAACGCCGGCCATCAGTGTCGCTGTGGCTAAACCGTCATAACCGTATTTTTGTACGATATCATAAACAATGACAATAAAAGCCCCGGTAGGTCCGCCGATCTGTACCCGGGAGCCGG
>CAZBJT010000040.1:0-9591 GCA_964492215.1 uncultured Planctomycetales bacterium
CAGAAGAAGTAATTTTTAAGAAGGATGGCCGTAAATTAATGAGTTTCGATAAAGCCCTGGAGCTTTGCTATTCATTTAATTACGGCAAGCAGATCATTGGCCGCGGCAGCTATAATCCAAAAACATCGCCCATTGATTTCCGCACCGGTGAGGGGAATGTGTCTGGTAGCTATGGTTTTGAAGCGCAGATCGCCGAGGTAGAAGTTAATACTGATACCGGTGAAGTCAAGGTATTGGATTTGTGGGATGCGCATGATATTGGTAAAGCTATCAATCCTCAATCAGTGGAAGCACAGATCGAAGGTTCTTTGGCTATGGGCATCGGCTACACCTTTTATGAAGATTTACGATTTAAGAATGGCCGTGTGCTTAATCCTAATTTTGCCGGGTATCGGGTACCTCGTTCTCTTGGTATGCCCAGGATGAACAGTATTTTGGTTGAGACTGATGAACTCGAAGGGCCGTTTGGTGCGAAAGGCATGGGGGAAGCGGCACTCTTACCAACTGCAGCGGCCATTGCCAATGCTATTGAAGACGCCATTGGTATACGTATCCAAGAATTACCCATAACACCGGATAAGATCATTAAAGCCCTCAAAGAGAAACAGGCGCAAAAAACATAAAAGAGATATTGTTTAAAACCAATTTGGTAATATAATCAAACCTATGAAACATACAATCTTTATTTTAATGCTTTTAATGACTTTTGCCAGCGGCTGCACGTTGTACCAAATTGACTCTAAGGACACCACGCAGGATTTCTACGCGCCGAAGAAATCCATCGATGATGTGACTTATATGGAAAAGGTCGATAAGCCTTTTGTGGAGATCGGTACGGTCACGGTTACAACCGAACGCCGTCAAACCCTGGACGATGTTTTGCCTAAGTTGAAACAAGAAGCTGCTATCTTAGGCGGGGATGTGATCACTGACATTCAAACCGATGCCGGCGGCATCTGGACAAAGCTTAAAGGCGAGAAGATGAAAAAGCTTTTAGGTAATTCCTATATCCGCGCCAATTTCACTGCTAAAGTTTTAGTTTTAAAATAAAAAAATAGAAATATAAAAAATGGGGACATGTACTCGCTACGTGTCCCCATTTTTTTGTATTTGTTCAAATTCCCCAGGCGTATTAAAGGTCTTTGTAATACCTGGGTCATTGATCTCGATGCTTTGAGGCGGGTAGGCTGCAAACAGGCTATTTAACCCCATGCTTAGATCAAGGTTTAGGATATCTTGCTTGAGGCGATGAGGAAAAAGCGGGGGATGGCCGCGCTTGCCTTGAAAGGTGGGGATTAAAATCGCATCTGCTTTATCCCGGCTTTTATTGATCACCTGATCCACTGTACTGCTTTGTATCAACGGGCAATCCACGGGCCATAACAAAAACGGTTCATTGGACGGTAAAATGGCCCTAACACCGGCCTGCACCGAAGAGGTTTGGCCAAATTTATAATCTTTATTATGGACAATACGGATACGTTTGTGGTTAAATACATATGGTTCTATCTCGGTGGCATAAGCGCCTAGAACCACGATGATTTCCGGGCATGAGCTGGCCATGGCTTGCTTAAGGATATGTTCCATCACTGTCATTGAGTCAAGGCGAGCCAAGGCTTTCGGGGACCCGAAGCGTTCACTTAAGCCGGCAGATAAGATAATGCAACAAGCCATAAGGCATTATAAAACACCTATTACTGCTGTCAAATAAAGCCTATGATCGTTGCCGTTTATATATTGATCCTTGTTTTAGGCATGGCCTATGCTGTTAAGGTATTTGCCGCGGAACTCAATTGGCAAATACGTCTGCCAGATTTCAAATTGCCCCGTATATCCAGCATACCCATTAAAATGCCCTCGATGCCTAAGATGCCGTCTTTGAAGATGCCGCGTTTTGGCAAGCCGGCTTTGCGCCGTGACACGGTCGCTGTTCCCATACCTCCGTCGGCATTTCATGAAAATAAACCATCCGTACCATTTGATATCCCTGAGCCGCCTGTTCATCACACCCCGGAGAAGATTAATTCGGCTCAGCAAATGGAAAAGATTGATATAATGCTTTCTGAGAAGAATAAAGAGATCAATCGTCTGCAGACTGAATTGCAGTCATATGAGGACCGTTGGGGGGATGTTGAGAAGGTGAAGACATTATTGGAAGAAGAGATTCAGAAATTAAGGGAACAAAACCGCACCTTAAAATCCGAGTTGATCCTGCTGACCGATAGCCGCTCAAATCCTCAAGACAATGTTTAATCTGTAATTTTACCAAGGAGATCATATGTCTAGATTCATGCGTTTATGTTTGACCGTGGCCTTAATCGTAGGGCCTTTTACCTTAACCCAAGCACAGGAGAATACCGTGGCAAAATCAAACCCTATCGTTATTTTTGAAACCAACCAAGGAAATATTGAGTTAAAATTATACCCGGATGTTGCCCCTAAGGCCGTCGAGAATTTTGTCGGTTTAGTTAAAAAAGGGTATTATAACGGGATTATTTTCCATCGTGTTATTAAGCAATTCATGATCCAGGGTGGGGACCCTACCGGTACCGGTAGCGGTGGCCAAAGCCTTTGGGGCGGCACATTCGCTGATGAGTTTAGTCCGTCGGTATCTTTTAGCAAACCTGGCATTTTGGCCATGGCTAATGCCGGTCCGGGGACCAATGGCAGCCAATTCTTTATCACCACGGCCGCAACTCCGTGGTTGAATAACCGTCATACCATCTTTGGTGAAGTCAGCAATGGCTATGATGTGGTGCAAAAGATTGAAAGTACCAGAACTGCCGGGGGAGATCGTCCGGTAGAAGATCAAAAAATCATTAAGGCTTACGTTAAGGAATAATGTCTCAAGACATTCTTTATAAGGCTGTGGAAGCGGCCCAAAAAGGGCAACGTTACGCTTTTGCCACGATCGTCGAGGCAACCGTTAAAGGCACGCCCCGGAAAGCCGGAGCTAAGATGATCGTTTTAGACGATGGCACATCTTGGGGAAGTATCGGTGGCGGGCGTAATGAAAAAGCAGCTATTGCCGAATGCCTAAAAGCCATGCAAACGCAGAAACCCCTTACGGTCAAATATGATTATTTTGGCCGTGAGGGGGAATCTGTTTGCGGCGGCCAGATGAAAGTTTTTATCGAGCCATTTGCCGCCAACAATCATCTGGTCATTTGCGGGGCCGGGCACATTGCCTTGCCTTTATCCGCCATGGCCAAGATATTGGATTTCAAAGTTACTGTTATTGATAACCGCAAAGAATTCGCTAATAAGAAACGTTTTCCCCACGTCGATGAAGTTATTCTCGGCTACCATGCCAAAGAAATAGCTAAGTTAAAGCTGAATAAAGGTATGTATATTGCCATTGTGACCCAGGGCAATGAATTTGATTTTGAATGCCTGAAAGCTGTGATAAAATCTGATGCTTCTTATATTGGGGTGATATCAAGCCGGCCCAAACGGGTGAAGTTTTTTGGTCGCCTGAAAGCAGCGGGGGTAGAGGAGAAATATTTGAAACGTGTCCATATCCCGATGGGCATTGATATCGGCAGCCAAACTCCGGCGGAGATTGCGGTTTCCATCACCGCCGAAATGGTGTCTATCAAGAATAAGGAATTTATCGGGACTGATAAGTTTAAGTAATGTAACCAGGAGAGTGTAATGGACAAGAATGAAGCTATTGATATTGTCCGCGATGCGGGTTTTGGTTTCTTCGCAACCGTGGAAGGCAATAAGCCGCATGTGCGCCCCATGATGCCGTATTTGACGGAAGAGGGTGAACTTTTATTGGCCCTGCTTGGCCGCTCACGCACCATCCCTGAGATTAAAGCTAATCCCAATGTGGAAATATGCTTTGTCGACCGTAAGATGTGGTATTGCCGTGTTTCAGGGACAGCTGTGATCAGTTCAGATGTAAATAAGAAGCAGATCGTCTTTGAAAATGTGCCCATGCTGCGTCAATATTTTGCCGGTCCCCAAGACCCCAATTATCATTTGGCCGTGATTGAAGTCAAATCCTTAGAAGCCATGACACCACACAGCCGTCTACCCGAACAAATTCCGCTGTAATATTAGTATTATTGCATAAATAAAAATACCCTTCTTTCAAATGAAAGAGGGGTATTTTTATGCCCAAAGCGAGTTAATAGTGATTAGTGTTGGCCGCTTTTAAATTCTGCCACTAAAGCTTGTACGGTTTGTTTGGCATCGCCAAAGATCATGCGGGTATTTTCATAATAGAATAATTCATTTTCAATGCCTGCAAAACCGGTAGCCATGGAGCGTTTGAGCACAAACACTGTCTTGGCTTTGTCAGCATTGATAATAGGCATGCCATAGATGGGGCTCGATTTATCGTGACGAGATGCAGGGTTGACCACGTCGTTCGCACCAATGATGATGGCCACATCCACGGTTTCCATTAATGGATTGATGGCATCCATTTCCATTAATTGATCATAAGAAATATTGGCTTCGGCTAATAAAACGTTCATGTGACCAGGCATACGGCCAGCAACGGGGTGAATAGCATATTTCACGTCACAGCCATTCTTTTCCATAAATTCACTAAGTTCACGCACCGCATGTTGAGCTTGAGCTACAGCCAGCCCATAACCAGGGACGATTACAACTGATTTGGCGTTTTCTAAGATCAAGAAAGCATCTTCAACAGAAATAGCCTTGGCTTCTTTTTTTTCACCACCGGTTTGTTTTTTCACCACCGCGCCAAATGCTCCAAAAATAACATTAAAAATTGAGCGGTTCATGGCCTTGCACATAATAATACTTAAGATAATCCCATTGGCACCAACCAATGCACCGACGACGATCAAAAGGGTATTGTGAATAACGAATCCAGTAGTACAAGCCACAACCCCTGAATAGCTGTTCAGCACTGAAATAACAACAGGCATGTCGGCGCCGCCGATTGGGATAACTAAGAAAATACCAAAGAGTAGTGATAGCCCCAGGATAATTAAGAAAAGGTCGTAACGTGTAGGGTCGATGATAAACATAATGCCTAGGATCATAATCCCTGCAATCAAAGCTAAATTTAGTATACGTTGGCCAGTAAATAAGATGGCTTTGCCTGGCAGCCGTTCACTTAATTTACCCCAGGCAATGGCACTTCCTGTAAAGGTAAGCCCGCCGATAACGATAGATAAATACAATGTAATGCCGCCGGTCAAATCACCGGCCCCATGCACGTGATAAGCGGTCCAATCGACAAAAACGCTGGCCAAGGCCCCGCAGCCGTGAAGCAAAGCGATCATTTCCGGCATTTGAGTCATGGCCGCTCTAATCGCCACAAAAGCACCTAAGCTGGCACCGATGACGATGCCAAATATGATCCATTGAAAGCTCATGTGCCCGCTGCATAAGGTGGCCACGACGGCTAAAAGCATCCCCAAGGCAGAGAGCATATTCCCTTTACGCGCAGAAACAGGGGAGCCTAAGAATTTCAAACCAAAAGCAAATAACACAGAAGAGATGATATAGATGAAATTAACGATAAATTCACTAGTCATTATTTAGCATCCTTTTTTTTAAACATTTTTAGCATGCGCTCGGTGACTAAGTAACCGCCGACCACGTTAAAGGTGGCTAAAGCCACCGCAGATGTCCCTAAGATGACGGTCAGCGGGCTATTGGCTTCAACCCCGGCTGAAATCAAAGCACCGATAATAATGATCCCGCAAATGGCATTGGCCTCAGACATCAAAGGCGTATGTAACAGAGGCGGCACGCGTGATATCAGTGCGAATCCTAAGAAGACTGAGAGGACTAAAATGAATAATGAGTAAATAAGTTCCATGAGTGCTCCTATTTTAGGCTTTTGACCATTTCATTGACGACGGCACCCTGATGGGTGATCAAGCAACCTTTGATAATATCGTCTTCAACATTAAGCTTAAAAGCCTTGGTGTCTTTGTCCCAATATTCTTCAACCAAGTTATGCAAATTAGCCGAGTACATTTGAGAGGCATGAACGGCCACGCGTCCCGGTAAATTAGCCAATCCTAAGATATGTACACCATTCTCAGTCACAACTTCTTCATTGACTTTAGAGCCTTCCACATTACCGCCGGTTTCAACGGCCATGTCGACGATGATTGTGCCGGGCTTCATTTGATCAATGGTGGCTTTATTTAGTAAAACAGGGGCTTTGCGTCCGAATAATTGGGCGGTGGTGATGATGACGTCACTTTGGGCACAAACCTTGGCCATGCCCTGGCGTTGTTTTTCTAATTGTTCAGGGGTCAAAGCTTTGGCATACCCTTGAGCGGTTTGACCTGTTTCGCCTAAATCAATCTCAACAAATTTAGCGCCTAAAGACTGCACTTGTTCTTTAACAACCGGACGTGTATCAAAAGCTTCGACACGGGCACCTAATCGTTTGGCGGTTGCAATAGCCTGCAAACCTGCCACACCGACACCGATGATAAAAACACGGGCCGGGGCAATGGTACCCGCGGGGGTCATGAGCATGGGGAATATTTTGGGTAAACGTTCGGCGGAAAGTAAAACGGTGACATAGCCAGCCAAGTTAGCTTGTGAGCTTAATGCATCCATCTTTTGAGCCCGGGTGGAGCGGGGGATCATCTCCATGGAAATGGCACTGATTTGATTCTTGGCTAATTCCTCGACCAATGTTTTTTCATTGAAAGGATCCAGGAAGCTAATATGAAGGCAGCCTTTTTTAAGTTTAGCAATTTCTTCCACAGGGGGTTTACGCAGGCGTAAGACAATGTCCGCCTGAGAAAGAACATCTGTGCGGTTAGCAATGGTCGCCCCGGTTTTTTTATATTCTTCATCGGATATGCCGATGCTATTACCTAAACCGGCTTCAACAATCACCTGAGCACCCTTTTTGACCAAACGATCCACTGAGGAAGGGATAAATGCCACACGTGTTTCGCCCGGATGAATTTCTTTGGGTATACCTATAATCATGCCTGCTCCATATATTAAGGTTAAATCAAGATTAGCTCTAGAATAACAAAACACCTTGTTAAGTCAAGGCTGAATTGTGGTATTTTGCTTGTTTTCCCGTCAGTGTTGGGATAGAATCAAGAACATTAAACGACCCGAAGGGTCGTCCCCGAATGTTTTAATCGGGGATCTAGACAAGGAGAAATAATGTTTAAAGGGCAAAGTATTTTCGCCATCATTCATGCCGGTGGCTTTACGATGTATATGTTGATCTTGTGTTCTGTCATTTCAGTCGCCGTTATTATTGAGCGCCTTCTCTATTATAAGAACCGCAGCACCATTTCCCGGGCCGAGTTTATGGAACAGATCCGTAAAGACATGACCCGTGGTCAAGTATTGAACGCCATCGGCACCTGTAAGAATGCAGACATGCCTTTCACCAAAGTTGCTTTAGCCGGCCTTAATCTCAATGGCCATGATGAAAAAGTCATTTCTAATGCCATGGAGCGCGAAATCACCATCGAGACTATTAAGTTGGAAAGATTCACCGGTATTGTCGGTACCATCGGCGGTACGGCTGTGTACATCGGTTTATTTGGCACGGTTTTGGGGATTATGCGGGCTTTTGGTGATATTGCTAAAGTTGGCAGCGGGGGCATGGACGTGGTTACTCAGGGTATTGCCGAAGCCTTGGTGTGTACCGCTGCCGGTTTATTGGTCGCCATACCGGCCGTCATCAGCTATAACTTCTTTATGCGTAAAGTCGATAATTTTGTCGTGGATATGGAATTGACCGCTTCCGAGCTGGTCGACCTGATGGTTGTTAAGAAAAAATGAGAAGACGCCAGCGTAATACCAAGCTTATTTCCGAGATCAATATTGCCCCTTTCACAGACGTTATTTTGGTGCTTTTGATCGTCTTTATGGTCACAACCCCGTTGATTTACCGCTCCAGCATTAAGATCGCCTTGCCGCAAGTCTCCAGCAATGAACAGCCTTTAGAAAATAAAGATATCAATGTTACGGTCAATGCCGGGGGAGAAGTGTTCCTCGAAAACCAAAAATATAATTTAAAACTTGATAAAGAAGTGTTCCAATTTAAGCTTAAGAGTATGGCCAAAACCTATAAGGACCCCGCCATTATCATCAACGGGGACCGTAGTGTTAAATATGATTATGTGGTGCAAGTCATCGATACTGCTTCCAAAGCAGGTATTAAGCATTTAGTGTTAGCAACTGAATTTAAACGTTGATCCAGAAAGGATAGTTATGTCTTCTTTAGGTACCCCTGAACGTCCTTTGCGTGTGGCTATTGTCGGCAGCGGTCCCAGTGCTTTTTATTCGGCGGACGACCTGTTGAAGCAAAAGCTGAATATCAAAGTCGATATGTTCGAAAAATTACCTGTGCCCTTTGGTCTTGTCCGTTATGGAGTAGCCCCTGATCACGCCAAGATCAAAAATGTCACCAAGGTCTTTGAAAAAACTGCCGAGAACCCTAATTTTTCTTTTTTTGGTAATGTGACTGTCGGCAAGAACATTACCGTCTTTGAACTGCAACGTTTCTATGATGCTATCATTTTTGCCTATGGGGCTGAATCCGACCGTCATTTAGGGATTCCGGGGGAAGATTTAGTCGGCAGCTATACCGCCACCGAATTTGTCGCCTGGTACAACGGTCATCCTGATTTTCAAGACCATCATTTCGATTTTTCAAATGAAATAGCGGTCATTGTAGGGCAAGGGAATGTGGCCATGGACGTGGCGCGTATTTTATGTAAAACCACCGAAGAGTTAAAGAAAACCGATATCAGTCAACATGCTTTGGAAGTGTTATCCGAGAGTAAAATTAAAGAAGTGCATGTTTTTGGCCGCCGCGGGCCCATGCAAGCTTCTTTTACAGCCCCTGAAATCAAAGAGATGGGGGAATTGGCGGAATGTTACCCATTTGTTGATCCTAGTGATCTTGAACTTAATGAAAGCAGCCTGAAAGAATTAGAAGACCCTGCCAATGCGGCTAAGAAAAAGAATTATGAGATTATGCAGCATTTTCTCACCCTACAGCCTAATAACCGTAAACGCAAATTCGTGCTTCATTTTAAACGCAGCCCTATTGAAATCATCGGTAAAGGCCGCGTGCAAAAAGCGCGTTTTGAGATCAACCGTTTGGTGGGTGAGCCAGGCAAGCAAAAAGTGCGCGGCACCGGTAAATTTGAAGAGATCGATTGCGGTATTTTCTTAAGAAGTGTTGGTTACTTAGGTATTCCTATCAAGGGCTTGCCTTTTTCAGCTAATGCCGGGGTTGTGCCTAACCAAGCCGGCCGTGTCATGGATTCTGAAGAAATATTCTCCGGTTGGTATGTGGCCGGCTGGATCAAACGCGGGGCTACCGGTGTTATCGGGACAAATAAACCCTGTGCGGAAGAAACGGTCAAAAGTTTGATCGAAGATCTAGACCAGTTAAACCCTTGCGAAGTCCCCAGCACCGATGAAGCTGTGAAATTTCTTAAAGACCGTGAAGTACGGGTGGTGACTTTTGCGGATTGGAAGAAAATCGATGCCGCTGAAATCGAACGGGGAACCAAATTAGGCAAGCCGCGCGAGAAATTTGCCCGTGTGACCGGTATGTTATCAGCTATTTAAGGAAAGCATATGCCACAATTCATC
>CAZBJT010000041.1:0-9390 GCA_964492215.1 uncultured Planctomycetales bacterium
ACTCTCTGTCATCTCATCGAAATAATATTGGTAGATCTCCCAGGTGTATTTCTTAATGTCAACCGTCGAACCGGTTTCTAATTGCACCATGATGATGTCATCACCTTCGGTGTCGGTCTTGATGGCTGTGATTTTTCCTAAGGAACCATTCACCCAGCGCTTGTCTGCATCGTTATTAAGCATCATCACCTGGGCCCCAATTTTCAATTCTAAATTCTCCGGGGTCGGTAATGATTTACGATCAAATTCGCCTGATGTAATGCCTTGATACACTTTAGGACGAACCAATAAATTCTGCAAATGCTCGGTATTGACCTTCTCGGCCAAGGCATTGGTTGTGGTGAGGGAAATACGAAAATCACCGGCGGGCAGCTCATGGGTTGGTTTAAAACGGCTATTAAGCGCCGTCAAATGACGGGCGGTCAATGTGTCTTCGCGTACGGCATTAAGCAAATGGATAAAGTCCTCATCCTTTTGCCGGTAAATTTTCTTTAATTGCATGATCTTGAAAGCCAGCCTTCCAAAAGCCCGGGCAGAGAAAAAGTAAGGGGTGGCGTAATGTGTCTTAAAAATGTCCTCTTCCCCGCGACCAACTACCGGCGGCAGCTGGAAAAGATCACCGAAGAAAATCATCTGCACCCCGCCGAAAGGCTTATTATAGTCGGGGCCATATAAACGCAAGAATGCATCCACACAATCCAAAAGGTCGGCCCGCACCATGGATATCTCGTCGATGACCACCGCATCTAATTGCGCGTACATTTGCCGCTTGTGTTTGCGTATGGGAAGATCCCCCACGGTTTCAGGGGTAATGTCCGGCTTGAATTGAAAGAAAGAATGAATGGTCTGACCCTTAATATTAATGGCAGCCACACCCGTAGGAGCTAGAATTGCTATTTTCTTTTGGGTTTTATGACGGAAATATTGCAATAGGGTGGATTTACCCGTGCCAGCTTTGCCGGTGACAAAAAGATGCTGGGCGGTATTTTCCAAGGCCTCGAATGAAGCGACAAATTCATCGTTAAAATCGAGTTCAGAAAAACTGATAATAGGGACAGATATGGGGGAAGTCATTCTTTTGTCATGAATTATTTGGAAACGGTCCCACTTAGGGCTTTATGTATTTTGACGTTTTCTTCACGGGTGGTGATAAGTTCGATGATGGTTGAGGTTTGGGACTTGAGTGCTTGGGTATAAGCTTTGGTGAAATGCTTATCATCCATGGGCTGGGCGTAGTTGAGTTCAAACATGGCAGCGGCATTGGCAAAAGTAAACGGATGAGGCGTGCCGAAGAATTTCTCGAATACGTCCTTATGCTCAGCGATCGGTAAGAAGGAAAAGATCCCTCCCCCGCCATTATTTAATACCACGATGATCAAAGGGTATTGGGTGTCTTTGAGCATGGCTAGGGAATTAAGGTCGTGCAGCATAGCTAAATCACCGACCATCAGGGTGACCGGTGTTTCAAGCCCTTGGGCCCAACCACAGGCGGAAGCAATAAGCCCGTCGATGCCGCTGGCCCCGCGATTACCACCCACATGCACAGGATTACCTTTAGGATCGGCATAAAAATCCATGTCACGGATGGGCATGCTATTGGCTAAAAATAAACCGTGGCCGGCTGGGATTAACTGCGAAATCAACCGCGCCGCACGCGGCTCGCAAACACGGGCATCACCTACAAAAAATTTCTCAATGGCCTTATCGATATCCCCATTAGCTTTACTCAATTGTGTAAGAGCGGCGCTCGGCTTACGGGGTTTAAGCGAGGCAATCGTAGTCTGACAAAAATTAGTCACCGTCGATTCAACCCGCAGCGTTACTTGATGAGTCGGATCATTGCGTAAAGGGTGATTTAGTACCGTGATATATTCCGCAGGTGCCTGAGCTTCAATGAACTCATAGTAACGTTTGGACGTAATACGCCCACCTAAATGAATGATGCCGTCGAATTTTATCTTTTTTACAGCTGCCGATAAAAGCAATTGATCGAAATAATGAATGACTGAAACCGCCTTTGATCCTAATCTCAAACCAGACGATATATCCGCAAAAACAGGCCAACCTAAATGCTTGGCAAAAGCCAAGACCGTATTGCGCTCATCTTCCCCGCCGATCTTACCTACGACAATTAAACCATTCTTGATGCCATTGATGCGCTCAGCAATTTTCTTAGGCGCCGCTAAAGCAATGGATTCAGAACTTGTCACACATTCGGTATATGGTTTATTAGTCTTGGCCCACGCCTTAATCCCTTGTGTATATGTCACCAAATCTTCTGTAGTCTTAACCGGAGCCAAAGGCTCGCGGAACATGCAATTAACATGCACCACACCTGACGGATTACGTGCGGCTTGATAATAAGCCTGGTCCATGGTCGTCAACACAAACGCAGCCTTAATATTCATATCCGGGCATGGCATATCTGTGGCCCATTTGGCGTATTTGCCAAAAATACCGACCTGCTCAATGGTCTGCACCGCACCGGTTTGACGTAATTCCGGCGGACGATCCGCCGTGATTACAATCAAAGGCAGTTTCTTCTTAGAAGCTTCGATGATGGCCGGCAGAAAATTAGCCACAGCTGTACCTGAGGTACAAATTAAGACAGCTGGCTTCTTGGTGGCACTCACATAGCCCAATGCATGAAAGGCCAGGCCCCGTTCATCAAAATGCACGAATGATTGGGCGTGAGGGTTCTGGGCTACTGCCACCGTCAACGGTGCGCAACGGGAACCGGGTGCTAGGCAAAAATACTCAACGCCATTGCGCAGCAATTCCTCAACGATCAATGAACCCCAGCAATGATTGATATTCAAATAAGACGCAGGACTCATGCGGCACTCACTATTTCTTGTAAACGGTTGGTTGAACTCTCATCCATTTTAGTAAAGTAAATCGCTATGCCTTCTCCCACCGTGACACGTGATATCCGGGCTGAACCTTGGATACGGCCCTGCGGATTGGCTTCACTGATCTCAACCGCAAAATTCAATTCATCATGGGGCGCCATGCAAATACTGCTTTTGACTTTCACGAAAGCACTTTTTAACGAAAGATCTTTGATCTGACCCAAAAGGATAATTTGCGTCCCAAAACTTAATTGGATCGGGATGCTCATTGCAATACGCTGGGATTCCCGTTGATTTTTGTACATGTGACGGTCCTTACTTGATGACCTTAATAAAATTACTGATTTTATTTTCTATCTCATCCCATTCGCTAAAAGATTGAGAGCCTTTCACAATGCCTGCCCCCGCATACACCGATAAAGTATTGCCATTAACAAAACCTGAACGGATACCCACAACAAACTCCGCCCAATCAAGCCCCACATACCCCAAAGGCCCGGCATACCAGCCGCGGCTAAAAGATTCCAGGCGGCGGATCACAGCCATAGCTTTTTTGCGCGGTGTTCCCGCCACCGCCGGGGTTGGATGTAAAGATTTTAAAATATCCTCATCTTTGATGCCATCTTTAAGCTGACCTGTAAACGGGGTGATCAAATGATGCCCATTATTAAGGCTGATAACTTCCGGTTTTGCTTCATGCTGCAAATTCACACACAAAGGACTCAATTGACTATCGATCGCATCGACGACAAATTGATGCTCATTATTATCTTTAACAGAAGCCATCAAACTGTCTTTAAACACCTTATCTTCCAGCGTTGTCTTACCCCGGCGGCTGGTACCGGCAATAGCTTCACTTAAGACCATGCGCCCCTGGCGTTTGTATAAACGTTCAGGTGAGGCACCAAGGAAAGTTGTTTTGCCAAACTGAAAGCAAAAATGATAACTATTAGGCGTGACCTGATGCAATTGCCTGAAAATGGTAAAAGGGTTAAGCGGTTTAGAAAAAGTCAGGACTGTTTTACGGGCCAGAACGACTTTTGAATATCGCTCTTGATCAATGGCTTTAAGCACTTGGGCCACGTTTAATTCCCATTGGCTCGAACTGGGCTTATCGCGACGGGCTTGGGCTTTAAGAACATCAGCTCCACTTTTAACCGGCAGCACAATTGCGTCCAATTCTCTTAAAATCACCTTGCGTTGAGCTTCACTCAACGGCCCGATCAAATTGCAGCAAAAGATCATTTTGTCTTTATCGCGGGCCAACTCAAAACGCGGCAATACAAAACGATACGCGCCGAATTCTTTCCAATCGCGGTCTGCATAGGCTTCATCAAAACAAAAACCACCATACCATTGCAAATAAGGGTATTGCGGACTTAAATACTGGCGCATTTGCTTAAACACACTAGCAAAGCTGCCAATGGCCTCCCCTTTGAGCACCCATGCTTCACTAATACCGGCAATAGCCGCACTATTGTCCTGATTGGCCCCGTAGATTTTGACGATGGAACCTTGTGCGTCTAGCCAATCAAGGGCATCAATGGGTTTAATTTTAATTTCAATACGAAAAATGTGCGGCTTGGCCTTAAGGTCCATTTGCTGGATTTGGGCCGCCATCATTGGTTTGGCTTGGGATAAATTGAATATCTTAAATTTTGTCACCGGCATAGATCGTGGCAACTCCCCCCATCAGCGGATAGGCCGTGACATTGGTGAAACCGAACTGTATAAGGATCTTGCAAAAACGGTCCCCATACGGAAAAGATTCAATGGTTTGATTGAGGTATTTATAGGCCTTCCAATTGCCTGAGAACAAAAACCCGACGGCAGGGACCACCCATTGCAGGTACATCCAATGCCCCCATCTCAACACAGGATTGGCAGGTAATGAAAATTCCAAAATTAACACGCGCCCACCCTTTTTTGTTACCCGGTACATTTCCAAAAGGGCTAAACGCAAATCAGGGATATTGCGTATGCCAAAGGCGATCGTGACACAATCAAAAGTATCATCCATGAATGACAAAGCCTGCGCGTCGCCGTGCTGAAGTATGATCTTACCGGTTAACTTCTTCCGGTCGATCTTGCCTTGGCCTATTTTCAACATTTCACGGGCCATGTCTACCCCAAAAGTCATTTTGACCTGAGGGTTATGTTCGGTCAATGTAATGGCGACATCGGCGGTGCCGGTGGCAATATCAAGGAGCATTTGCTCGGAGGCAGGCGGCAAATATTTTTTTAGAAGCTGCCGCCAGCGCACATCCTGCCCTAACGACAAAACACGATTAAGAAAATCATATTTGGCCGAGATGGCATCAAACATTTTCCAGGATTCATTTTTGGGGATAACTAAATTTTCAGGCATGCGGGTATTCTACCTTTGATAGCCGTATTTTGTATAGTCAATTCCAATTGATTCCATATCTACTTTCATGGGCCCATGGAAACCGAATGGCGTGATAGTAAAAAAAGCATCCACCATGTCTTTTTGATTGACCTCATGACGATTAGCCTGAACGGCCAGGGCCTCGGCTTTTTTAGCCACTTGATCTTTGGCGATCCCGCGCATAAAAACCGGGATCTTGGCGATGATTTGATCGAATTGCTCTTGAGTGCTCTTCTCCCAAGTGATGTTCATTAAATCCCCCTATAAGCTTCCATCCCGCCATTGACTGCTTTAAGGAAAGCCGGGAACTTACGGGAAGGAATGGTCATCTCAGTGACCTTTTCATTGGTCACATCCTCAAAGATCATGGTCATGCCCTTTTTGCCATCATCGTCTACAAAGTGTTTAATATAGACACTAAAGTGTGAGCCTAAATAATCCCACTCCACTAAGTCTTGTAGTTTAGACATATTATTCGTCCCAGGTCACAGAATCTAATTCAGCCATTTGAGCGTTGGCCGCTGCATTGGTTGAGGCCGTCTCACCACCGGAGGTGGCATCACCGCCGGCCCCACCTTGCTTCTTAGGCATAAAATGAACGCTATTGGCGGTGATCCTCACGCGGCTTTGGGTCTTGCCGTCTTTCTCCCAACGGTCCTGCTTAAGGCGCCCTTCAACAATGATGCCTTGGCCTTTATTGAGGTACTTCGCACAATTCTCTGCGACAACGCCCCACACCTCAACATCAAAGTAAGACACCTCAGTGATCTTCTCGCCATTTTTGACGTAAATGCGGTTATTGGCAATGGACAAGCTGCACACTGTCTTTCCCGACGGGGTATGCTTCATTTCCGGATCGCGCGTTAAATTCCCCATGATATTCACACTGTTTAAACTCATGTCACATCCTTTCGTTTTATGCCTTTATAAAATTAGCCCCATCAAACTTAAAACCATCTTCATTAAAACCGCTAAAATCTTTAGGGTCTGTTAGGCCGTGCCGGCACAACCAATACACGAATTTACCCTTAATTAATTTGCCGTGATGCCCAGCGGGAATGGCTTTACCATACTTGCGCACGATAAAATCAATCTTTAGGCCATTATCATAGTCAACCGCCTTTTGATGCGTTTGCGGCAATAAATCAATGATGAAATGGCCTTTTAATTTATTGCTGATAATAGGCTGCCAATATTTGGCTGCATCTAACTTTTCTATCTTTAACTTATAATCCGGGATCAAATCATCGGCTTTAAGCAAACCAAATAAAGCACTGACAATGCGCACATGGGCTTTAAAGAACTCTTTGGACTTATCCGGCAGGGCACCATAGTTTATACCGTTATAAACCACCCCGCTGTAACGCTCAATCGCCGGTAAAGTCTTAGCTGTTAAAATACCCTTATTAGCACGGTAAGCCGCATCTAAAGCCTTGCCTTTCACCCCATATAACTGCGAGAAATCCCCCTTGTAAGCCATGAGGCGGTCATAAATAACATGCGCATCTTTGCTTAAATGTTTAAGGGAATCATATTTCCCGTCTGCCAATTTACCTTCGGATGGTGGAATCAAAATCAAGCACGGCATGCTCATGAAATTAAACTTTGCTTATAATTTATATTGTTAATTGTAACGCCTCTTACATCATTTGCAAATCTTGATTTGTCCCAAAACTCATTCTAATGGATTAAAGAATTTTACCACAACATCCTTGTGATCTCCCTGCAGCTCGATGGTTCCGCCATCTTCCGTCACATAGAATGTACCGCCACTACCGGTTTTGGCTTTCAATTGGCTGGCCAAATCTTTTAAATAGGCTTCATTGCGCGGTAAAGCCCCAATTAAAGTCACGACTTTTCCCTTGCGGCCTGACTTATCCAAACGGATGGTGGGTTTAATCTTAGGTTGCTTTGGTTTAGCAGGCTCCAGGGATGGGCACACACATTGGGCCACGAGCTTACGGCACCGGGGGCAAAGCGCATGGCCGTTAAAATCTTTAGGATAAATGGAATCAGGAATGTGAATCATGATACTAAAAAATAAATCGTTGATTTAAGCAACACAGACTTCCTTAGGAGGAAGCCAGGAAAGTAACCACTGTTTTTCTTGATCAGAAAGAGGATTCTTAACGCTATGTGGCGATGGCCAACAGATGAAATTACACCCTAACTTATTCCCTAAAAGGTAGGCATTATACAAATATTCGTAAGTCCATCGCACCCATTGATTCGTCTTATAAACCTCAGAGATCCTCTCTACCCTGCCCGCCTGAGCCAAACTTTCATTCATCATATTGACATTATCATCCATTGGATTCAATACTTCAGAAAAAACTTCGACCGGGTTAAGTGGCGCAATTTCCTGAAGAACCTCTTTAACCACGGCCAAAGAATGGAAGGGCATCACTGGTGCTATAGCTACATACACAGGAATACCCCGTTGCGCGGCATTGTAGAGCATCTTAAGTCTTCTAGACGGAGCAGAAGCTTTAGGCTCCAACACCCTTGCTAATTTATCATCCAAATACGGCAAAGAAGTCCCCAACAGGACTTGATCAGCATATTTCTCCAAAATATCAAAATCCCGCTCAACTAAAGCCGACCGCGTCTGAATACGAACCGTATGCCCAGCCTCCAAAACAAGCTTTAATATCTCACGAGTCAACTTTAACTTTGATTCAATAGGGCTGTAGCAATCCGTGAGGAAACTTAATAAGATCATCCCCTTACCCCATTTTGTAGCATTCTTTTGCGGGTTAAAGGTCTTCAATTCATGCTCAAGGCGGACGATCAGGCCTTCTTTAGGGAAAATATATCCCCCCCATTCCCGTTGGGTCCGGCCCTGATTAGTGAATTTAACCCCAGGCATGGCCGGGCAATAGCAATGCTTACACCCATGCTCGCAACCGACATAAGGATTGATCACCCAGTCGCCAAGTTTCTTCTTCCAAAGTTTTGATTCAGATATGATCGCCATGTTTTAATTATAAAAGAATTCTTGTTGGCCTTGTTCGTCTTTCTTGCTTATTTCTGTCCAGAACTTTAAACCTGTGGGATGCTTTGAAGCAAATAAGAGGAAATACATTTCAGCATTATTTCTATTTTTAACTGAAATATCCCTAAATTCAACAGTCTTATACCCTAACTCACCAATCCTTGCCTTATATGCTTCAATTACATCAAGAGACTTCTTTAGCTTAGATAAATCAAAATCAACCCCCATAAAACGAGCTAATTTAGAAACCTCTCCTTGCCCGCGATAAACCTTAAAATTCCTTTTAATATCCATCCCATATTGAATGTTCATCAATAGATCAACCCCATTTGAAAAATTGGCTAAAGCTTTAATCGTTTCAAAATGGATGTCGATATCCGTGGGGTCGATAAATGCCAAATTTAAATTACCCGCAGGCATACGACTGATAACATCATTAATACTTTTGTTGGAATCACCCGGAATAAATGCAATTGAATTTGACTTAGGTGAGGTTGCACATCTTTTTTGCAATGCATCCATCAAAACACCCGTCTCCTCAACAAAAATATACTTACTAAAAGCATATTGTAGTGCTATTAATGGGGACCCATCTTCATGTACTGTCTGATCAACCAGGCAACGCCCTGGACCGGCAAATAGATCGATAAAAGTCAGCCGTCCAGACCATTTCTTACCCATTCCGGTCGTAAAAATCTTTGCGTACTCTTTCAAGTAATAATGTTTTCTTTTGATCCAACTACCACTTGGACGAACGGGCAAACCATCGATGCTTGAAAGGATTATTTCTTTTGACGACATAATTTCCCCCTCTGTTTGGTAGGTTAACAACACTTGTGCCTTGGGGGAAAGCACAAATAAAACACTGAAGCCAAACTAATTACGGCTGGGGAGGCCTTGTTTAACTAGAATGATTCTAATAATTATTTATGTGATTTTCAAATGTTAATTTTGAAGCTTATAATTAATTATTCATTACTGTGCATATTCTTAATTCTATCAATTTCTTCCTTACTTCGTAATGACACCTGTGCTCTTTCGCTACATATTAGCTTGACTTCAATTTCGACTTCTTCTTGAAAATTCTTATTTATTGCTTTCTCTGAATACAACATATATAAAAACCTAGTAAATAATGGCTTCTCTCTACGCAT
>CAZBJT010000042.1:0-9354 GCA_964492215.1 uncultured Planctomycetales bacterium
TGTTCAAGAAAGAATGGTCGGTTGTGACTGTTCCACTTTATGCGGCCTGTGAAGGTCTTTTTTTGGGTGCTGTCTCAGCGCTTTTTGAAATGCGCTACCCTGGTATTGTGATGCAAGCGGTGGGCTTGACCTTCGGCACATTGTTTTGCATGTTAGTGGCTTATAAGAACGGCTGGATCCAAGCCACCGAGGGCTTTAAGAAGGGTATTATCATCGCCACCATGGCCATTGCCTTGTTCTATTTTATTGTGATGATCGTGGGCTTTTTTCACATCGCACCCCCGGCATTTATCAATGGAGGCGGTATTTTAGGCATCGCTTTTAGCCTTTTTGTCGTCGGTATTGCAGCGTTGAATCTGATCCTGGACTTTGACATGATCGAAAGTGCCTCAAAGGAAGGTTTAGCCAAGTACATGGAATGGTACTGTTCCTTTGCCTTAATGGTCACCTTAGTCTGGTTATATTTAGAGATCCTACGCCTACTCTCCAAAGTTTCCCGCAGGGATTAAGAATCAGGTAGGGCAAAAAAGAAATAGAAAAAGGGGACATGTACTTGTTACGTGTCCCCTTTTTCCATTCTTCTTTTACTTAGTTAATTTCTTCTTATTGAATTCAAAAACAACATCGAGGGCGATCAGGATTAAGATGAGGGCTATGGATAGCCATGACTTGATCGTCATGGGCTTATGCTCGATAAGTATCCGGCTCTTGAGATGGAAGAGGACCAAAAGGATAATGATCCAGAAAACCGGTTTATGTTCCTTGCTATTGATCAAACGCTGTAAGTTAAACGGCCATTTTTCACCTTTGGTGTAAGGGATAAGGCAGGGAATCATGGCCGGTACTTTTTGATAATAATCGCGGTAGGTGTCTCCGAATTTAGCAATAAGCATGCCTTGTTCGTCATTAATGGTGAAGTAATAAACAGCGCTTAAGGCGAGTAAAAATGCCCCGCCTAAGATCAGGCCCATTTTGAGTGCGACGGCAAACCCTACGGCAATCAAAAAAGTGCCTAAGTAAAGCGGATTGCGCACAAAAGCATAGGGGCCGCAGGTGCTTAATTTATCATTCTTGATCGCATAGCCATTCGACCACAGGCGAATAATGACACCAGCTATAATATAACCGATACCGGCCCTTAAGGAGGCCTCATCCATGGTGCAAAATAGCGCCACAATGATCCCAAAAGGATAGATCACGGCAAAGCGGGGCTTGAAACTGCGTTGGATGCGGTGTTTTAAATCCATGGCGGTATTATACTGATAAAGTTTCAAAAATAAAGGGAATCTTAAGTAATATATTTAAGGCGGCTGTACTGGCTTGGCGTTTGATGGATAGGCGTGAACCTTTGAAGCGGTATTCTTTAACAAGGGTTTTATTTTTATCACTGACGGCAATAAAGACCAAGCCCACCGGTTTTTCAGCGGTGCGACCGCTGGGGCCGGCAATGCCGGTGATGCCAATGCCATAATCGGTGTTAAGGATTTTGCGTACGTTTTGGGCCATTTTCTCGGCTACGGCTTGGCTGACAGCGCCGTGCTTTTTGAGCAGGATGGACGGGATTTTAAGTATTTTGATTTTGGCGGCATTATCATAGCTAATGACCCCTAATAAAAAGAAAGCGGAAGACCCGGGGACATTGGTTAAACGGTCTGCCAAAAGACCACCGGTGCAGGATTCAGCGGTAGCCAATGTTTTTTTATGCTTTATGAGGGTTTGGGCTGCTTTTTCTTCAAGACGCATATGATTAGAATTCATAGGGTTATGTAATTTTCTGATTCTTATTACACCCCTTTGCCTCTTGGCAAAGGGGTGCGAGCTTATTTGCAAATAGCATTGTAGGTCGGGGGAAATAAATTGACAAGGGCTATTTTCTGTCCTATACTTTCAAATTCAAGTAATATATACCTTTGGAGGAGCACATGTTTAATAGTATCCCGGAAGTCTTAGAAGAACTTAAAAAAGGCCATATGGTCATTGTCATGGACGATGAAGGCCGTGAAAATGAAGGTGATGTGTTGATCGCCGCCCAATTTATCACGCCGGATGCGATTAATTTCATGGCCAAGGAAGCCAGGGGTTTGATTTGTGTTCCCATGGAAGATGCCCGCTTGAGTGAACTTGATCTTCACCCCATGAAGGAAGACCTTAATTCCAAACATCAAAAATGCAACACCGCCTGGACGGTTTCCGTTGATGCGGTGTATGGTGTCACGACAGGTATCTCTGCCGCTGATCGCGCTAAGACCGTTGAAGTATTGATTGACCCAAAATCCAAACCGGATGATTTAGTGACCCCCGGGCATTTATTTCCTTTACGCGCCCGTCGTGGCGGTGTCTTGGTGCGTGCCGGGCACACGGAAGCTTCGGTTGATTTGATGGGTATGGCCGGTCTTTATCCGGCTGGTGTTATTTGCGAGATCATGAACGAAGACGGTACCATGGCCCGTACCAATGATTTGATCAAATTTGCCAAGAAGCATCAATTAAAGATTTGCACCATCGACAGTTTGATCGAATACCGCCGCAAGACGGAGAAATTAGTCAGGCGCGTCGAAGAGACCACATTACCCACCGAGTCCGGTGAATTCAAGATGGTGGCTTATGAATCATTGATCGACAATATCATCCATATTGCTTTGGTCAAAGGCCCGATTGATGAGACCGTACCGGTTTTGGTGCGGGCCCAGTCGGAATGCCTGACCGGTGATATTTTTGGTTCCCTGCGTTGTGATTGCAATGGTCAATTAAAGGCCGCGATGAAAGCTGTTTCCGAGGCCGGTAAGGGTGTGGTGCTTTACATCCGCCAGCATGAAGGCCGCGGCATCGGTTTGGTGAATAAAATGAAGGCCTATAATTTGCAGGATGACGGCATGGATACGGTGGAAGCCAACCAGGCTTTGGGTTTTGCGCCTGATTTGCGTGATTATGGCATCGGTGCCCAAATCCTCGTCGATCTTGGGGTCAAGCAGATCCGTTTATTGACCAATAACCCGCGTAAGATTGTGGGTTTGGAAGGTTATGGCTTATCGGTGGTTGAACGTGTGGCCATCAAGATACCGCATAACCCGAAGAATGAGCAGTATTTGAAAACTAAGAAGGAAAAATTAGGGCACATGCTCTAAAGAGGTCGTTGACCGTGGTTGCTCTTAAAAAGAAAGTTAAAGTTGCTATTGTCGCCGGGCAGTTCAATGATTTTATCAGCAAGGGCTTGCTCAATGCCTGCTTGATGGAATTGCAGCGCTCAGGCCTGAAAGACAGTCAAATCACCACCCTGTGGGTCCCCGGTTCTTTTGAAATGCCGGTTGCGGCCCTTAAATTAGCCAAGAAGAAAAATATTGATGCGGTCATCTGCCTGGGTGCAGTTATCCGGGGGGATACCTATCATTTTGAAGTGGTGGCCAATGAAGTGGCCCGCGGCCTCATGGATGTGGCTTTGTTGACGGGAAAACCCGTTATCATGGGGGTCTTGACCACCGATACCATCGCCCAGGCCCAGCAGCGTGCCCAAACCGAAGGCCGGGAGAATAAAGGCCGCGATGCCGCCTGTGCTGCTTTGCAAATGATCCAGCTATTGAAAGCGATTAAATGAGACGCCGTTCTTTATCACGTGAACATGCCTTAAAGATACTCTATCAATTTGATATCATCAAACGTCCTTTGGATGGCGTGATTGAATCCTATTGGAGTGCTGAGGACAGTAAGGATTTAGAAGTCATCACGTATGCTAATTTGATAGCTAAAGGCATCGGCAGCAACATTGATGCGATTGATAATAAGATCTCCGAATACGCCACCAACTGGCAGTTAAAACGCATGGCCGTTATCGACCGCAATGTCATGCGCATCGGCCTTTATGAATTAAAGTACACCAAAGATGTCCCTCCTAAAGTGGCCATCAATGAAGCCGTGGAATTGGCCAAAAAATACGGGGACCTTGAATCCAGTAAATTCGTCAACGGTATCCTCGATAAGATCCATAAAAAAGAAATCGTTGAGCCGCAAAACTAAATATGGCCCGTCTTGCCGATTTACATATCCATACGTATTATTCAGATAGTACGTCTTCCCCGGCTGAAGTGGTGGAAGATGCGCTTAAAGCTGAACTTTCCTGCATTGCCATCACCGATCATGATATTTTAGAAGGGGTTGCCCCGACGATAGAGGCGGCCCGCGGGCATGACCTTGAGGTGGTGCCGGGTATTGAATTGTCCTCGGAATTTGAAGGGGTGGACATTCATATTTTAGGTTATTTTGTCGATCACGATAAGGGGCCTTTGTTTGACAAGGTTGGTATTTTTTGTGACGCCCGGGTAGAACGCATGAAGCAGATGATCATGAATTTAAAGGCGGTTGGGGTCAACAATATTGAGTATGAAGAGGTCAGTGCCTTGACCAAATCCCGGGCGGTGGGCCGGGCGCATTTAGCGACGATATTGTTGCAAAAAGGATGGGTGCCTAATTTTAAGCAGGCTTTTGAAAAATACATCGGCCCTGATTGCCCCGGGTTTGCCCCCAAATTCAAGCAAACCCCGTTTGAAGCCATTGACCTGATTAATCAAAGCGGCGGTGTGGCTGTGATGGCGCATCCCATGCTCACCCAAAAAGATGAATTGATCTCACGTTTTGCCAAATCCGGCCTTAAGGGTTTGGAGGTGTATTATCCTAATTGCACAGACACCGTCGTGCAATTCTATGAACGTTTAGCCAAGAAGCACGGCCTCATCGCCACCGGCGGCTCCGACGCCCACGGCAAAGCCAAATCCTACACCTATGTAGGCAAACGCTCAATACCCTATGACATCGTCGACCAACTAAAACGTGCCATTGCCTAAAGCTGGACCGTTTCCAAATATCTCTATATGTATCAATAGGTTCTGTTAGAAGTGTCCCCCATATTAGGTATGAATAAAAAATTAATTTACATGCAGCGGGCATTTGAATTGGCGCAAAAAGGGTGGGGTAAGACTTTGCCGAACCCTATGGTCGGTGCTGTGCTGGTTAAAGGCGGGAAAATTATTGCCGAAGGCTGGCATGCGCGTTTGGGGGCTGATCATGCTGAGGCCATGGCCATCAAAAAGGCTGGTGCTAAGGCAAAATGTTGTGATCTTTATGTTACCCTCGAACCTTGCTCCCATACTGGCCGCACCCCGCCATGCACCCAGGCGATCATGAAGGCCGGGATCAAAAGAGTTTATGTGGGAGTTTTAGATCCTAACCCTCGGATGAATGGCCAATCAATTGCTCTGTTACGCAAGGCAGGTATTCACGTTGAAGTTGGCTTCTTAACAGAAGAACTGAACTGTTTGAATGAAGCTTTTAATAAATACATCAGCCAGCGCATGCCTTTTGTAGTGGCTAAGACTGCTCAAACATTAGATGGAAAAGTGGCCACTTTAAATGGTGAATCTAAGTGGATTACCGGGGATGCCACCCGTGAATTCAGCCGTAATTTACGCCGCCAATATAATGGTATCGTCGTCGGTATCAATACCGTTTTGGCTGATGACCCTTGTTTGATTGCTTTAGATAAAGACAAACCTTTCAAGAAGATCATTATCGATTCCACCTTGCGCATGCCTTTAAAGGCGCGGTTATTTAAAGATACCAGCAGTGCTGATGTGATTGTGATCACGACCCCTAAAGCAGCAGCAGCCAAGATCAAGCTCTTAGCAAAAAAAGCGCAAGTATGGGTGGCGCCGATTAAAACAGCTGGCGTAGATTTAGGCTGGGCTTTCAAAGAACTTGCCAAAGCAGAAATAGCCGCTATTTTAATAGAAGGCGGCCCAACACTGATCGGCAGTGCTTTAAAGTCAGGGCTGGTCGATAAAATGCATATTTATATAGCCCCGCAAATCATGGGGGAAGGCTTGCCCAGCATCCGGGGTTTGAAGGTGAATCGTTTGGCCCAAACTATTAAATTAAAAGACACGTCCATCGGCAAAATTGGCGACGATCTTTTTATTGAAGGGTACGTATAATCATGTTTACCGGTATCATTGAATATTTAGGCACAGTCAGGGCCATAGCCCAAGTCAAGAATTTGATCGTTTTATCAATTGAGTCAGGCCCCTTAGCCAAATCAATCAAGTTAGGCGACAGCGTTTGTATCAATGGTGTTTGTTTGACGGCCATCGCCAAGAAATCAAATGTCGTTAATTTTGATTTGATGAAAGAGACGATTGACACAACATCGCTGCAAAGCCTTAAAGCCGGCAGCCATGTTAATATGGAATTAGCCATGAAAGCCGACAGCCGTTTTGGCGGCCATTTTGTCACCGGCCATGCCGATGCCTTAGGCATCATCAAATCTATTAGCCGGGCTAAGAATTATGTGGCCATCACCATCACAATCCCCCAAGCCTTGCGTAAATATGTGGTGGCTAAGGGTTCGGTGACCATCGATGGTATCAGCCTGACCGTCGGTAAAGTCACGGCCCGTGATTTTAGTGTGTATTTAATCCCCTTCACCTTAAAAGTCACGACCTTAGGGGAGAAGAAGGTGGGCGATGGGGTCAATATTGAAACAGATATTTTAGCTAAATACATCCTTGAAGGAGGGCGCTGATCATGCAATTAGACACCTTAGAGATACAGCAAATCATCCCGCACCGTTTCCCTTTCTTGATGATCGACAAAATCACCGAGTGTATTCCTAATGAGAGATTGGTCGCGGTCAAGAATGTGTCTATTAATGAGCATTGTTTTGTGGGGCATTTTCCCGATGAGAAAGTCATGCCGGGCGTCTTGATTATTGAAGCCATGGCCCAGGCCGGCTGCATTTATTTTTATTACAGCAAGAATTTGCAGGGCAAACGGTTGATCTATTATCTGGCCAAGACCGAAGCGCGCTTCTTGCATCCTGTCGTACCTGGCGATCAGCTGGTCATTGAAGTGGTTGGTATTAAATTATTACCCCAAGCCGGTTTTATTAAATGCACGGCCAAGGTGGGTGATAAAATAGTGACGGAAGCCGAGATCGGTTTTGGCATCAAAGAAGTGTAATTTAAGGGTTTTGTTAATGCAGCAAAGCATCCCATGTTAAATCTGAAAATTGCCGGGAAATTCTTCCTTCGCGTATTCTTATTCTTATTGTTCCTGGAAATCATCCTGCGCGTTGCCGGTTTTCTCACCATCACCACCCAAAGCCTCGATAATTGGTTACGTTTAAAGAAGGGCCATCCCCAATACCGCATCATGTGTGTCGGTGATTCCATGACGGCGTTAGGCGGCAAGAATTCTTATCCCAGCCAGCTTGAGACCATCCTTAATGAAAGCCAGGACAAGCGGGATTTTGTTGTGTTTAATAAAGGGCTTCCCGGCGCATCCATTCAAACAATTGTTTCCAAGTTGTTAAATAATATCGATGAATTGGAACCTAACATGGTGATTGTCATGATCGGCACTTGCCTGGAACCAGGTTATGCCCTGGGCAATGAGGTGAAGCATAAGCCCTGGTTTAAGCAGCTGCATGTTTACCGGTTATTGGCGGCCCAGGCGAAGCATATGCAAACACAGGCCCGCATTACATTTAAGGACTTCATGCTTAAAAAAGAGATCCATGATGCGTTAAAACAATTGAAAGCGAATCCTTCATCGTCGGAGTATATGAAAATAGGGAAGTTATATCATGAGGCACAAATAGACGACAAGGCCATGGACTATTTAAACAAGACGGTGGTCATGGCGCCTAAAAATTATGAGGCCTGGCAAATGATTGCCCAGACTTTTGTGCATCGCCTGGAATATGAGAAAGCCATTGCACCGTTTTATCAAAGTTTGCAGTATGCGCCACCTGAAGAAATGGAATTAAAAAGGCAAAGTTATCAGCAGCTGGAAGATATTTATCTATCTCTTCATAAGAGCGGGGAGATAGAGCAGGTCTATTTGCACGCGATGACATTTTGGCCCGAGGATGATTGGGGTTACGCCAAATTAGGGGCCATGTTCTTTGACCGGGGTGATTATAAAAGCGCACGGGATATTTTTATGAAAGAATTAAAGATCAACCCACATGCCTTTGATGCCTATGGCAAAGTGGCGGTGTGCCTTGAAAAAGAAGGCGATGTGCAAGGGGCCAAGAAACTATTGATGCAAGCTATTCAATTAAATCCTAACACATTAAGCCTGTATGCAAAGCTGGCAGATCTGTTGATTGAACTTAAAGAATATGATGAGGCCCAGCGCCTATTGGAAAGCGTGAATAATTTAAACGTGCCGGACAAGGCCAAGATCAAGGGCATACGCATCGAGGGTGAGCAGGACATTTATCTGTATAGATTATTGATTGGCATTTACCTGCAAAAGGGCAATACCGCTAAGGCGCAAGACCTCAAGAATAAGATGGAAGCGCTAAAGAAAGAAAAAAGCAATGGCTATCAGGATGTGGAAGAAATATTACGTGCCAAGGGTATTCCTTTAGTGGCTGTTCAGTACCCCCGCGAAGACGTTAAAATGTTGAAAGACCTTTTTACCCCCTCATCTAAAGCTATTTTTGTGGATAACCAATCTTCGTTTAATGAGGGTGTATTGAAGGACGGCTATTATGATTATTTTGTCGATAATGCCAGCGGCTATTTTGGCCATTGCACGCCTAAGGGTGATAGAATGCTGGCCGACAATATCAGCAAAGCCATCCTGGCGTTCTTAAATGGAGAGTTATTGACGAAGTAGGGGGTAGCTGATAAAATAACGCCCTTATTCGGTTTTTGATGGGTTTTGGTTGAGATAGTTTTTCGGGAAGGCAAACTTCTCTATAATAAATTTGGTAATATTATGGAAGTTTGCACCTCTCCCGAATTTATTCTAGAAGTAATTTTGTAAGTTTGAGGAAAATTTCGGGAAGTAGCGCAGGTGGCTAGCGCGCTTCGTTCGGGACGAAGAGGTCGTGGGTTCAAATCCCGCCTTCCCGACCATTTTAATAATAAGGGATTTGAAGCCGAGGCGAACGCCACTGGTTCAAGTGAGCCCGGCCGGCTTCGGAGGAGGTCCCGCGAATGCGGGACCGGGGGAGAAGAAATCCCGCCTTCCCGACTTTTTTATATATACTGGTATACTTTTCTGACAATGGTTCGATCCCATGTTATCTTCTCTGGCCAAGTCCAGGGCGTCGGTTTCCGCTTCACCACCCAGCGCTTAGCTCAAGAATTAAAACTCACCGGATGGGTCAAGAATTTGTCCGACGGCCGTGTCGAAATGATGGCCGAAGGCCCGCGCGAACGCATCGAGCATTTATTATTCAAACTAGAAGGCCGGCATGAAATCACCAAGAAAGACGTGGATTGGCTAGACGCCCGCGGTGCTTTCAGTGATTTTGCCATTGCGTATTAATTATGGACCTTAAATCCGCCAAAC
>CAZBJT010000043.1:0-9227 GCA_964492215.1 uncultured Planctomycetales bacterium
AAATTCGGGACGTCCCTATTTTTGGTATTATGGATCAAATATGACAACACTTTCAGTCATCATCCCTACCTATAATGAACGGGCCAATATACCCATCCTCATGCAGCGGCTGTCCGTGGCGCTTGCGGGCATTGATTTTGAGGTTGTGGTTGTCGATGACAATTCTAAAGACAGGACCTGGGAGGAAGTGGATATTTTGCATGAGCAGGATGCGCGTATCCGCGGCATACGGCGGGTGGGGCGCAAAGGCCTTTCATCCGCTGTTATTGAGGGCGTGCTGTCCAGTCATGCGGAATTCATTGCAGTCATCGACGGGGATTTGCAGCATGATGAAACCCTCTTGCCGCTAATGTTAAAAGCGGCCCAGCAAAGCGCGGATGTGGTGATTGGTTCACGCTATTTGGCGGCAGGCAGCATGGATGGGTGGGACAAGAAGCGCATCGCCATGAGCCAAATGGCCACCTGGGTGACATTGCGCGTTGTCCGTCATGAGCTCTCCGACCCGTTGAGCGGCTTTTTCCTCATGCGCAAAAAGATTTTTACCGATTGCGTTGAGAATCTGGTGGGTGAGGGGTTTAAGATCTTGCTGGATGTGCTTTCTAATTATAAATCAGGGAGCATTACCATTAAAGAATTGCCATTCACTTTTCGCAGCCGCCAGCATGGTGAAAGCAAGTTATCGGCTAGCACTGTCATTTATTTATTTAAGTTTTTTTTAATTAAGACCTTCACTAGAAAAACCGTAGCTAAGTAAATCCATTCATGCAAATTCCTAAAAGCATATCTCAAGGGAAATTCTGGCCCATGGCTGTTGTGCTGGGGCTAATTTTTTGTCCTATCTTTCTGGGTTTGTTTGGGGCCCACACCGACGGATTCCTTATTATCACGCCCAAAGGCGACTGGTTAGGCGATCCGGAAGGCGGCATTTTATTTACGCAAGGCCGCCCCTTGTGGGTTTACATTGATAGCTTTGTCGGTTGGTTTGTTAAAAGCGCCGAACAGCTGACAATGCTGCGGTTATTCGTTTTTTTGATCAAACTAAGCAGTTGTTATCTGCTGTATGTGTTCTGCCGCCGCCTGAACATGGGGATTATTTGGGCGATGCTGACGGCTTTATATTTCACTCTGCTGCCGGACAATATCATTAATACGATATGGGTGTGTAACGGGACACCGGAATCATTGAGTTTGCTTTGCGGCCTGGCTTCGTATTTGGTCCTGGATAAATGCACCGGCATTAAAGATGTGCTCAATTGGAGCCTTAGCGCTTTTATCTTTTTAATCGCCCTGTTGATTTACCAACCCGCCGCCACCATTGTCTTTGCCCTGATTTTAATGAAGATATTATTTTCAAACGGCAAACCATGGGCATCGACGAGGAATAGGGTCATCCAGGAAGTCTTTCTTTACGGCATCATCCTGGGCGTGTATTGGGTGTTGATCAAACACCTCATCATCCCTTATGGCAAAGAAGTGCTTAAGCTCTCGCCCACATCCTATGCCATGTACCAAATGGATTTGGTCAAGGACATCACCACCAAAATTCCTTTAGTCGTTGATTTGCTTAAGTATGCACTGGTCGGCACCTGGGATTTGATCTGGCATTTTTGTCCACCGGCTGAATGGGGCTTGATAGCTATTTTTGCGATAGGTGTCGTGATTGTTTCGGTTAAGCGTAAGGCGCGATTAACCGCCACGGCTTTGCAGAAAATATTTTTCGCTTTGTGCCTGTTCTTTTTGGCCAATGCCCCGGCATTACTGGCGATCAATTATAAGGCAGTTGTCGGTTACAGGACTTTTTTATCGTCGAGCTTAATGGGGCTGGCGTTGGTCATCTTATTTTTTCGTTATAGCTATGGCGCCTTGAGGGATGATAAGTCCAAGAAAATGGCCGCCTATGCGATAGGTATCTATTTTTTAATGGTGATGGCCGCCGCTGCCTGGACCATTCACCAAAGCGTGCGTAATTACACCCGCGAGTACAATTACCTTGATAATATCGCCTCCCGTATCGATTATCAAAATATTAATAAGGTGACGATCGTGCTTAATCGCCCGGGTGAAACCGTGATCGAATACGACCTGCCTTTTGAATTCGGGTATATGGCAACGACCTCGGGACATATCCGTTATATTTTTGATAAATACAGCGACAAAGCCGGGCAGCATATGACATTCAAAGAGGTTTATTTAGGCTGGCCTCTTTACATGGATGACCATACCCAGGTGGTCGACATGACTTTATTGCGCGGCGGTCGCAGTACCTATGCCAGGCCGGGACGTAAGGTCGCCGTGCATGTGAATGTGGCCCAAGGCCAAGATGTTTTTGTTGAAGAAATGGGTGAAGGGGCTGAGTATCCTGTTTTATTATTTAAAGAGAAGATCAGAAATGTCGACGGTGTTACAGCCTGGCAAATCAAGCCGGGTGACAATCAGGGCATTGTGAATTTTCATTTTATGGATACGGTTGAGCGTGCGCTTGGTTACAGGATGG
This sequence comes from uncultured Planctomycetales bacterium, assembly GCA_964492215.1. Classification (GTDB taxonomy): domain Bacteria; phylum Omnitrophota; class Gorgyraeia; order Zapsychrales; family Fredricksoniimonadaceae; genus CAYNTZ01. The sequence goes on from CAZBJT010000043.1 coordinate 2,495, forward strand.
AGGTTGCCTGTACCGATGCCGGCGGCAATCCATGTAATTTTGGCTGGATGGTCCAGGGGGTATCGCCCGACCGCAAGGGATGGATCGACATGTCTTCCAAAACCTGGCAGCCGACCCAACCGAACCCGTCGGGGATGACATTCGATGTGCCCGGCGCTTGGCCCACCGCTGATATAAGGTTTATTTTCTTTAAACAGAATGCCAATGACACACTGACAGTCAAAGCTATTCAATTATTCAGCCTTCACTAATAAGGGAGAGAATCATGGCAAAAGAATACACCTGGGTCAAGCAGGAAATGGCCAAAGACTGCCCGGTGGTTGAGTGCCCGGCGTACGATCCATATAAAGATTTTCACCGCGACCCAACTGGTTTTTACGCGCTCATCCGCACGGACTTTACCACTATGCAAATTGAAGTGGCCATCTGTGATAAAAAGCATGTGGTCACAGCGGTATTCCGTGGTGCCGCACCGCAGGATGTTTATGAATCTATTTTCAAACACGAAAAGAAACACAAGCTCAACTGGTTTGCCGACAAAGGGCATATCGCCTATTTAGGCAAAGAATTAAAAAAAGCACAACTAGCCTTAGCTTTGGGCCAAAATAATTATTTTCAAGAATAGTTAATTGTTGACTTTTAGGCTAATTTATTTAGGATACTACACATGATTGCATTACTTTTAATCGTTTTAGGCATCGGCTCGCGTCTTGTCGTGCATACGCCGCAATTCACCGCGATTTTAGCCGTGGCTTTTTTCGCTGGGCTTTATCTCAAAGGCTATCAAGCGGTTATCGTTCCTTTATTGCTGATGGTCATTAGCGATTTGATCATCGGTTTTCACGACACCATGTTCTTTACCTGGGGCAGCATGGCGCTGATCAGCGCTTTAGGGTTATGGCTTAAGCCCCGCAAAAGCTTCCTGACCGTGTTAGGCGGCAGTATCGCCTCAGCGTTAATTTTCTTTGTAGTAACGAATTTAGGGGCCTGGCCTACTTTATATCCGCACACCTGGGCTGGTTTACGTGAATGTTTCATCATGGCCATTCCTTTCTTTAGAAGCACATTAGTGTCAACCGTGGCGTACAGCATGGTGTTATATGCCGGTTATGAATGGCTTTTAAAGCGCAGTCAAGGCACGGCCTTGGCGCGTTTGTTCTAAAAATAGCATACTTATCAGGGAAACTCCCGTCTAAACCGGGGACAGTCCCGCTGCGGTGAAACACGATTTGCGTGTTAAGTCCGAATGCCTGATGGTATTTAAAGCTGATCGCCTGCGTGAGAACAGGTTGGGATGCGCATAGATTGAGAAGTTTCAGGGATACTCTCAACTACTTTTATTAGTGGTTGGGATTTTTTATTTTTAGAAAGGGATGTCAATGAACGTATTGTTAGCCATGCTGGTTTTAGTGTTCACCGCCGTTAATGTTTATGCGGAGACGTATGATTTAAGCCCTACTATTATCCAGGCCTCCCGCAGCAACGACACTTTTTCAGATACCAATCGCCCGGTCTCGGTGATCACGGCGGAAGATATTGCCGCGTCTCCGGCCAAAAGTTTGCCGGAATTGCTGGGCAGCAAGGTGGGTATTTATGGCGTGCAGTACGGCAATATCAAAAATTCCATTGTGGATATGCGCGGATCCGGCGAAAACAGCATAACGAATGTGCTGGTTTTAGTAAACGGTCGGCGGACCAATCAGATCGACCTTTCCGGCCAGGACTGGTCTCAAATCGACCTTGCGATGGTGGAACGGGTCGAAATTATCCGCGGTGCCGGCACCGTGCTTTATGGGGACAATGCCACAAGCGGCGTCATTAACATTATCACCAAGCAGGGAAAGAAAGACGCCAAGCCTACGGTTACCTTATCTACTCAATACGGCAATTATCAAACCAGCAAAAATGGTTTTGAATTAAGCGGCGGCCTTAAGGAGTTAGGGTATCAGTTAAATTATGGGCATGAAGAGACTACAGGCTTTCGGGCGCAGAGCGATTATTGGGCCAATGACCTTAATAGCAATTTTAATTATGACCCGACGGATGTGTGGGGCGTTGATTTTGCGCAAGGGTATCATTTGGACCGTTATCAATTGCCCGGTGCATTATTTATCAGCAATATCACCCAATTCGGCCGTCGGGGTGTGCGTGCTTCCCTTAATAATGACCACGGATGGACATCGGATGAGCATTATGATGTAACACCGCGGTTGAAGTTTGATGTAGGTTCCAGCGAGGGGGAATTTTCTTTATTGACCACCGCCCGCAAACGCAATAATAAATTTTTTACAGGCACATCGGTATTTGAAAGCATGTATCAGACCGATTCGTATGAGTTTCAACCCAAGGTGGTGGTTTCAACGCCGTTGACGGACTGGTTACGCAGCAAGGTCACCGGCGGGTATGATTATTTTTATGCCAAGAGCGGCCGCCGCAGCGGTACGTTAGGCACGCCGGAAGACCAGGTGTTTGTCAGTAAAGTGACACATGGGGTTTATTTACTGGATGAATTGGCGTTAAATGATAAATGGCTGCTTAATACAGGCGCGCGTGGGGCCTGGGCCGAATATGTGTTTGATCAAAAACAAGTGATCGCCAGCAAGTCATCACGTTCGGCCACGACCCAGGGGTATGAGGGAGGGTTAGGGTATAAATATAACCCTGATTCAAAAGTGTATGTGGATTATGCCCGCTCTTACCGTTTGCCGGCCAGCGATGAGTTTTTCCAGAATGTCTATGATTTTGGCGGCGGGCCTGGCGGCGGCCTTAATAGGGATTTAACGTATCAGGTGGGTAATCAATATGAAGTGGGTATCAAGGACAATACGTTTAAGGACGTTAAGCTGGGAGTGAATCTCTTTATGGCCCAAAACAAGAATGAGTTTTATTTGGATCCCAGTTCTTTCCTTAATTCAAATTACAATGGCAGGACCCGGCATTATGGCCTTGAGTCCGAGGCTTCCGTGATGTTATTTAACGGTAAGCTTGAACCGTCCATCAATTGGACCGTGCAGGAAGCTAATTTTCGCGGGGGTATTTACGGGGGCAGTGAAATCCCCGGCGTGCCCGACCAGCTTATCAATGCCGGTTTGATGTACCATCCTTGGGAACGTTTGAGTACGGGCATCACCATGAATTTTGTGGGGGAGCGTTTTGCCATCAGCGACGTGCATAATACGCAGCCTAAATTAAAACGTTACGGCACGCTTGACTGGAGTGCTGATTACGGCTTTAAGGACCTGGATGTTTGGCTGAGCCTGCGTAATTTATTCGACACGCAATATTACGCCTATGGCGTCTATTCATCCAGTTCCAACGCCATCGGCTACTACCCAGCCCCCGGCCGTAACGTCACTGCCGGTGTAAAAGTGAAGTTCTAGAAAAGAAGGGTATGTACAAAAACCGGGACACATTGACTTTTAATACTAGATATTAAAAAGTCAATGTGTCCCGGTTTTTTATTTATATGGAATCACGTAGTAGTTGAGTGGAAGTGCCAGATGCGTTATTGATTTTATCGACGGGGTAGGGTTACACTACTTAAGAAAGGAAAAGGTCATGAACTTAGGGCAGCGGATACGTTTGTTGAGGGAGAAGGCGGGCTTAAAGCAATTAGATTTGGCCAATGCCATGCAGGTGACACCGCAATCGGTGTCCAAATGGGAACGGGGGGAGAATTATCCGGACATTGTGGGTCTGTTAAAAATGGCCAAGATATTAGGCGTGAGCACAGATTATTTGCTCGGTGTGACGGATGAAAAGCCCGGCGTGTTTGAAGCAACGGTGATGAGTACCGGTATTCGTTATTTTGCCCGCAAGTCGGCGGTGATGGATGCCCGTGAAGTGGCGGATTGGGCCAATGTGATCTTTCATCATTTGACCGAGGCGGTGCTGGGCCAGGACGGCGTGCCTATTAAATATGTGGGGGATGGTTTCCTGTGTTTTTTCTCCGGTCCCAATCATGCCGAGCGTGCCTTACAGGCGGCAATGCATGCCAAGCGTGTGATCCAGAATGATGATTTGATTATTACGCTTAATAGCGGAGACATTTACTTAGGCACCGTCGGGCATCCGGATTATGCCATCAAGGACATTTGCGGCGATACCGTCAATGTGGCGTTTTTAATGATGAAATGGGTGGGCAAGAATTGCCCCGGCGGTATGGCCGTCACCGGCAGCACGGTCAAGCATTTGACTAAGAAGTACAAGTTTAAGAAGCATGCACATGTGTTTATCGATTTGATCAATACCAAGATACCTATTTTTGAAATTGATGTGGGGGTATTTAAAAAACAGGAGGATTAGTCATGAGTTTAGCTAAGATCAAAACAAAGGTATTGGGTTATCCGCGCATCGGGGCTGACCGGGAGTTAAAGAAAGCCACCGAGAGTTTTTGGAAAGGTGATTTGTCCTTGGAGGCTTTAAAAGCCGTGGGACAGGAAATCCGCCGGCTCAATTGGCTCAAACAAAAGCAAAGCGGCATCGACTTTATCCCTTCCAATGATTTTAGCTATTATGACCAAATGCTCGATATGACCTGCTTATTAGGGAATGTGCCGCCGCGTTTTCATTGGGACGGCCAGGCCATTGACCTCGACATGCAGTTTTTTTTAGCCCGCGGCTTGCGCCCGGGTGCAGTGCAATTACCCGAACATGCCTGCGAAATGACCAAATGGTTTGATACCAATTATCATTACATCGTGCCTGAACTATCAGCGGATACGCAATTCCGTTTATCGACGACAAAAATATTTGATGAGTTTAAAGAAGCGCTGGATCTGGGTATTGAAACAGTACCTGTGTTGATCGGGCCTATGACCTATTTGATGCTCGGTAAAGGTAATCAGGGCAGCGCTAAAGAATTTGACCCTTTGGTTTTATTAGACAGACTTTTACCTGTCTATGGTGAGATCTTGCGCCGTTTATCCGCCCAGGGGGCTACATGGGTGCAAATGGATGAACCGGTATTGGCGTTGGATTTGAACGAAAATCAGCGCCTGGCTTTAAAGGCAGTGTATGCACGTTTTGCCAAAGCTACCGGCATCAAGATCATGGCTGCAGTTTATTTCGGGGCCTTGGAAGCAAATTTAGACACATTGATCCATTTACCGGTGGCTGGCGTGCATGTGGATGCCGTGCGAGCGGCACATGAAATACCCGCCATTGCCCGCGGCCTTAGTTCGGATAAAGTTCTATCCGTCGGTATTATTGATGGTCGTAATATATGGAAGAATGATTTAAGTGCGTCGTTGCAGGTGTTAAATCAAGCCAAGGACATTGTCAGCCATGAACGTTTGATTGTATCTACGGCTTGTTCATTGTTACATGTGCCTTTAAGTCTTAATGTAGAAAATAAAATAGATGAAGAGTTAAAAAGCTGGCTGGCTTTTGCCGAGGAGAAACTGGATGAGATCGCCTTGTTATCTTCCTTATTGACCGATAACACAGCCGGTCAAGATTGTCTGGCTGCTAATCAGGCCGCCATATCTTCCAGGCGCCAGAGCACACGAATCCATAATGAAACCGTGCGTCGCCGGGCGAACGATGTGCAGGCCAAAGATTTAAACCGCGCCTCAGCGTTTGAACAGCGCCGGCCTTTGCAGCAGGCGAAGTTAAAGCTGCCGGTTTTCCCGACGACTACGATCGGCTCCTTCCCGCAAACCCATGAAGTCAGGGCCATGCGTGCCCAATTCAAAGCAGGGCACCGGGACATTAAAGATTACGAGGCCTTTTTGGAAGGGGAAATAAAAAAGGCCGTTGAGATGCAGCATGAAGTAGGCTTGGATATGCTGGTGCATGGTGAATTTGAACGCAATGACATGGTTGAGTATTTCGGCGAGCAGCTGCAGGGCTTTGTGTTTACCGCTAATGGCTGGGTGCAAAGCTATGGCTCGCGTTATGTGAAGCCGCCCATCATTTTCGGCGATGTGTCACGGCCCAAGCCCATGACCGTGCGCTGGTCCACCTTTGCGCAATCCCTGACGGACAAGCCCATGAAAGGCATGTTGACCGGTCCTGTGACCATATCCCAATGGAGTTTTGTACGTGACGATCAACCCCGCGCCGCAACCGTCAAACAAATCGCTTTGGCCATCCGTGAGGAGGTGCTGGATTTGGAGAAAGCCGGTATCGCCGCCATACAAATCGACGAGCCCGCTTTGCGCGAAGGCCTGCCGTTACGCCGGAAAGACTGGCCGGCCTATTTGCGTTGGGGGGTGGATGCCTTTCGTTTATCCTGCGCCGGTGTCAAAGACACGACCCAGATCCACACCCATATGTGCTACGCCGAATTTAACGACATCATCGAGGCCATTGCCGCCATGGATGCAGACGTCATTTCCATCGAGACCTCACGTTCGCATATGGAATTATTGCGCGCTTTCGAAGACTTCCATTACCCCAATGAAATAGGCCCCGGCGTCTACGACATCCATTCCCCGCGCATCCCGACAACCGCGGAGATGGTCGATCTATTAGCCAAAGCCATGCGCCTTTTACTCGCCGAGCACATCTGGGTCAACCCCGATTGCGGTCTCAAAACCCGCCAATGGCCCCAAGTCCGCGAAGCCCTAAAAAACATGGTCCTAGCCGCAAAGCTACTAAGATTACGCGTAGTCCTGTCGTAATTCTTAATTCCAGACACCTAGGGTAATTTAATTATTTCTCCGTGTTGTTAGAGTCAAAAAGAGTTAAGCGATGTTGTTTGCTCCACGGGATATTTTTGCCGTCTGCG
>CAZBJT010000044.1:0-9161 GCA_964492215.1 uncultured Planctomycetales bacterium
TTAAGGAATTTAACCTCAATTTGAAGGAGCATTACACCAATATCCATAGTGCTAATGAGTTAGTCAAATTGATCGTGGCCAGGTCTTTAGTCAAAACCACCATCGCTAATTTGATCCATTTAGATATTAATGCGCTGACACAGGGCCTTTCCGATACGGTCATGAATACCTTGCGTTCCAATAATAATCCCATTAAGGGTGCATTAAACCTCCTCGAGAATCAATTTCAAGGCTCGTCTTCCTCGTCTAAGTAATCTCGTGTAAAAAAATATTTGACAAACAAAATAATTAGTATATACTTCCTATAGTTTTTATGGAGATATAAATGATTTCGAAGAAAACAAAGTATGGCCTCAAGGCGGTTATCTATTTAGCTAAGCATTATGACAAAGGCCCGATTTTAATTACGGACTTAGCTAAGGCAGAGCGCATACCGCGCAAATTTCTAGAAACGATTTTATTGGAATTAAGAAAACAAGGGATTTTGCATAGTAAAAAGGGTAAGGGCGGGGGATATACATTAGGTAAGCCGCCGGCTGATATTACCTTGGCGGAAATCATCCGCGTACTCGACGGGCCGCTAGCTTTAGTTTCATGTGTCAGCCAAACAGCTTATCAACGATGTGCTGAATGTAAATCAGAAGAACAATGTGAAATCAGGATGATCATGAAGGAGGTCAGGGATGCGATGTCGAGTATTTTAGATAAAACAAGTTTGGCCGATTTGATTGAGCGCAGTCAAGCTGGTAAGTTTATCCTGAATTATGTAATCTAATTTTTTTTGAAACAATAATCTACTTAAACTATAGAGTATTAGGTAAATAAAAGGAGAAGAAATGAAACGTATTTTCAAAGCATTAATAGCCGGTTTATTGATCAGTGGTAATTTTCTAACACCTGTATGGGCCGATCAAACCGTGGAAGAACGATTGGCAGATTTAGAGCAGCAAGTCGCCATCCTCAAGCGTCAAATAGAGAATAATAAGGAAGACACAACCACTAAAGCAAAAGATACACCCATCATTACAGCTAATGCCAAAGATGGCTTTAGCATTAAGTCAGCGGATGATGCCTATAAATTAAAGATCGGTGGTTATGTGCAGGCCGATGCCCGTATTTTTACGGATGGCAAAAATCAGGGGAATACAGACACGTTCTTAGCGCGTCGTGTACGTCCTATTATTTCCGGAACAGTGGCGCGTGATTTTGATTTTTACTTGATGCCTGATTTAGCAGGTTCCGGCGGTACCACCCCGCAAATCATTGATGCGTATGCGGAATACAAATATTTCCCCGGCTTTAAGGTCCGCGGCGGTAAATTCAAGGTTCCCTTCAGCATTGAATCCCTGCAACCGACGACCGTTACAAATTTTGCAGAATTAGGGTTGCCGTCCAACCTTTACCCTAACCGTGATGTGGGTTTTCAGGTGTCCGGTGATGTATTAAAAGACCGTTTAAGTTATGCCGTTGGTGTTTTTAACGGATCGACCGACGGACAAGCTACGTCCGATACTGATACTAATAATGATAAGAACATCGCCGGCCGCATCTTTGTGCAACCGTTTAAGAATACGGCTTGGGAAGACTTAAAAGGTTTTGGGATCGGTTATGCGGCAACACTCGGTCACCAGGAAGGGAATTCCAGCACTAACGGGATCGGCAGTTATAAATCTCCGGGGCAGGTGAGTGTATTTAGTTATGCAAGCGCCACGAGTGGTGCTGCAAACGCTGTAACCGCTAATGGCCCGCTTGTGCGCACATCGCCTCAGGTTTATTTCTATCGTAATTCTTTAGGGTTATTGGGTGAATACGTCAGTTCCCGTCAGGAATTAACCAGAAATAACGGTGCCATTAAAGACAAATTCAACAATACCGCCTGGCAATTATCCGGTTCTTATGTATTGACCGGTGAGTTGGCTTCCTATAAAGGTGTGACCCCGCGCACGGATTTCGACCCTTCCAAAGGTACTTGGGGTGCGTTTGAGTTGGTTGGTCGTTATGGGGAATTAAAGATTGATAGCAGCGTCTTTGATGAGGGTTTTGCCAATTTAAACACGGCCATATCTAAAGAACAGGCGTGGGCTGCCGGCTTTAACTGGTATTTGAATAAAAATACAAAATTGATGTTTGATTTTGAACAAACTAAGTTCACCCGCGGGGTTGCAGATAACCTTAGCGGCGGCAATCGTAAACCTGAAAATGTAGTAACTAGCCGGTTGCAATTAAGCTTTTAATTGATTAGAATACATAACCTATAGAAAGAGAGTGAGCAATGAAAATTAAACATTTATTAAGTGCATTATTCGCTTTTGTATTGATTGTGAGCTTGGCGGGCCACGCTTTGGCCAAACAGGTCAATTTACTTAATGTCTCCTATGACCCGACTCGCGAGTTGTATGATGACTATAACAAAGCCTTTGCCAAATATTGGAAAGACAAAACCGGTGATGATGTCACGGTCAATCAGTCCCACGGCGGCAGCGGTAAGCAAGGCCGTGCTGTTATTGACGGTTTGGATGCAGATGTAGTGACATTAGCTTTGGCGTATGATATCGATGCCATTGCTGATAAATCAGGCCTTTTGCCTAAGAAATGGCAAAGCCTGTTAGCTGAAAACAGTTCTCCGTATACCTCAACCATTGTGTTTTTGGTGCGCAAAGGTAATCCTAAGAATATCAAGGATTGGGATGATTTAGCTAAACCCGGTATTTCCGTCATTACGCCTAATCCTAAAACGTCCGGTGGTGCTCGGTGGAATTATTTGGCGGCCTGGGGTTATGGGTTAAAGAAATTCAATGGGGATGAAGCCAAGGTCAAGGAATTCGTCGGTGCTATTTTAAAGAATGTGCCGGTGTTGGATTCCGGGGCGCGTGGAGCAACCACCACCTTTGTGGAACGCAAAATCGGGGATGTATTGATTGCCTGGGAGAATGAAGCTTACTTGGCCGTCAATGAGTTGGGGCCTGATCAGTTTGAAATCGTTGTCCCATCAGTGAGCATTTTGGCGGAACCGCCCGTGGCTGTCGTGGAACGCAATGCCGCCCGTCATGGCAATGCCGTCGTCGCACAAGCATACTTGCAGTATTTATATAGCGATGAGGGTCAGGAAATCATTGCCAAGCATTATTACCGCCCGCGCAATGCCCAAGTGGCGCAAAAGTATGCAGACAAATTAAAACCGGTGAATTTATTCACCATCGACGAATTATTCGGCGGCTGGCAAGTAGCGCAGAAGAAACATTTCGCCGATAAAGGGACATTCGACCAAATCTACGGCAATTAATATGTTTTTATTAAAACAACGATCAACGCTTCCAGGTTTTCATCTGGCATTAGGGTACACGGTGTTTTATCTGAGCCTGATCGTGCTCATCCCGTTATCCATGCTTTTTATTAAAAGCTCGACGTTGTCGTTTGGTGAATTCTGGAGCATCGTTACCGCCCCGAGGACTTTAGCGGCTTACCGCTTAAGTTTCGGGGCGGCTTTTATTGCTTCAGTTATAAATATCTTCTTTGGTTTTTTGATAGCCTGGGTATTGGCGCGTTATAGCTTTCCGGGAAAGAAGATAGTGGATGCCCTGATTGATTTTCCTTTTGCTTTGCCAACGGCGGTCGCAGGTATAGCCTTAACAACTTTGTATTCACCGACCGGCTGGGTGGGGCAATTCCTTTATAAAATAGGCATTCAGTCCGTTTACAGTTGGACCGGTGTGACGCTGGCGTTGATCTTTATCGGTTTACCTTTTGTGGTGCGTACAGTTGAGCCGGTGTTACAGGAAATAGACCCTGAGATAGAGGATGCAGCCGCGAGTTTAGGGGCTGGGCGTTTTGAAACATTCCGGCGGGTGATTTTCCCGGCGGTATTGCCGTCTTTGATCACCGGTTTTAGCCTGGCTTTTGCCCGCACCATCGGGGAATATGGTTCGGTGGTTTTTATTGCCGGCAATATGCCGGGCAAGACGGAAATTGCCCCGTTATTGATCATCACCAAATTAGAGCAATATGATTACAGTGGAGCTACGGCCATTGCTTTGGTTTTATTGATCGTATCATTCTTACTTTTGGTTGTGACGAATTTATTGCAATGGTGGGCTTCTAAACGGATCGGGATGAATTAAAATGCCCTACGCACGTACAGAATCAAAGTTGGTCCGCCGTTCCCTGATCGGTTTAGCTTTGCTATTTCTGGCGTTCTTTATCTTTTTGCCTTTAGCTATTGTGTTTACCACGGCTTTGAAAAAAGGGCTCGGTGTTTATTTTAGTTCTTTGACCGATGCCAATACGTTAGCTGCGATCAGATTAACTTTATTGACTGCTTTGATTGCGGTGCCTTTAAATCTTGTGTTCGGTGTGGCTGCATCTTGGGCCATTGCCAAGTTCGATTTTCGCGGGAAGAGCATTTTATTGACATTGATTGATGTGCCGCTGTCCGTATCTCCGGTAATTTCCGGTTTGATTTATGTGTTGCTCTTTGGTTTGCAGGGAACATTCGGGCCCTGGCTGCAGGCGCATGGGTGGCGCATCATTTTTGCCCCACCGGCCATTATTTTAGCGACGATCTTCGTCACTTTTCCCATGGTGGCCCGTGAACTTATTCCCATTATGAAAGCCCAGGGTAATGATGAAGAAGAGGCGGCCATTACTTTAGGGGCCAGCGGCTGGAAAACATTTTGGTATATTACACTACCCAATATCAAGTGGGGTTTGCTTTACGGTGTGATTTTGTGTAATGCCCGTGCCATGGGTGAATTCGGGGCGGTTTCCGTTGTGTCAGGGCATATACGCGGTTTGACCAATACATTGCCGCTACAAATCGAGATTTTGTACAATGAATATAATTTTACTGCGGCCTTTGCCGCTGCGTCGCTGTTGGCGTTCTTGGCTTTGTTTACTTTAGTAATCAAGTCATTGGTTGAATTCCGCTTTAGAGATGAATTAAAAGCCGTGCGTAAACAGGGGGCGCATTGATATGAGTATTGAAGTCAAAAATATCATTAAATCATTTGGTGCTTTCAAAGCGTTGGATGATGTGAACTTGAAAGTTGAAACCGGTGAATTGATCGCTCTTTTGGGGCCTTCGGGTTCCGGTAAAACTACCTTGCTGCGCATCATTGCTGGTTTGGAAACCGCTGATTCCGGCGAAATTTTATTCCACGGCGAGGATGCTCAAGAGAAAAAAACCAAAGACCGTAATGTGGGTTTTGTATTCCAGCATTATGCCTTGTTTCGTCACATGACAGTGTTTAATAATATCGCCTTTGGCCTGCGTGTTCAACCCAAACGCATACGCCCATCTGAAGATAAAATCAAAGCCAAGGTTAAAGAATTACTTAGCTTAGTGCAATTAGATTGGGTGGCAGACCGTTATCCATCCCAATTGTCCGGCGGCCAACGCCAGCGTATTGCTCTGGCCCGTGCTTTAGCCATTGAGCCTAAAGTGCTTTTACTCGATGAACCGTTTGGTTCCCTGGATGCCCAGGTGCGTAAGGAATTGCGTCAATGGCTGCGCCGTTTCCATGATGATTTGCATATCACCTCATTATTCGTTACTCATGATCAGGAAGAAGCACTGGAAGTCGCAGATCGTATCGTTGTGATGAATAAGGGTAAGGTTGAGCAGGTGGGTACACCCGAAGAGGTTTACCATAAACCGGCCAGTGTGTTTGTCTTGAATTTCTTAGGCAATGTGAATTTATTCCATGGCCGTGTGATCGATGGGAAATTATATTTAGGTAATGCCCCGGCCGATGCGCCTGTGGATGCCAAATCAAATGTTAAGTCAGCTAATTTGTATATTCGTCCGCATCAATTTGATATTGCCCGCAAATCGCAAGGGGACAATGCCATTAAAGCAGTTATTAAATATATTAATCCGGCCGGTTCCTCGGTTAAGATCGATTTGACTTCAGATGCCGGGCATTTGCTTCAAGTCGAAATCACCCAACAGGAATTTACCAATCTTCAACTGGTCAAAGGTGAACAAGTTTTTGTCTGTCCGAAAGACATCACGTTTTGTGAATACGAAATTTAATTCGTATTCGTGATATTAATCTTTCAACAAAGGACATGACATGAAAACCAAAGAGATAGAAATTACAGCGCCGCATGGCTTGCATTTGCGGGTGGCTGCCCAAGTGGTTCAGGCAAGCAAAGATTCTAAAGCAAAGATCATTTTTGTAAAAGATGGACAAACCGCTGATGCTTCCTCCATCTTGGAACTTTTATTATTAGGGGCCGGAGAAAAGTCCAAGGTCCAGGTAACTGTTGAAGGTCAGGACGAGCAAAAAACAATTGATAGTATTTCTTTGGTCCTCATGGATGGGGCAGGGATTTAAGCTGATAAAATAATAAGGGAGGGTGTGATGGTAAAAATAGCGAATGACATTACAGAATTGATCGGCAATACACCTCTGGTGCGTTTAAATAAAGTCACTAACGGCAGCCATGCCACCGTCGTGGCTAAGCTGGAATTCTTTAACCCATTGCATTCAGTCAAAGACCGCATTGGTTTAAATATGATCCAGGCGGCTGAGAAAGCCGGCAAGATCAAAGCAGATACCATCATCGTTGAGCCAACATCAGGTAATACCGGTATTGCCTTAGCTTTTGTGTCCGCCGTCAAAGGGTACAAGCTTATTTTAACCATGCCTGAAACTATGAGTGTAGAGCGCCGCACATTGCTTAAAGCATTAGGTGCTGAATTAATCTTAACGCCGGGGCCGGAAGGGATGAAGGGTGCTATCCGTAAAGCTAAAGAGCTTTATGATTCTGACCCTCAGAAATATTTTATGCCTCAGCAATTTGATAATCAGGCCAATGTGGAAATCCATCGCCTGACCACCGCCGAGGAGATTTGGCGTGACACCGATGGCAAGGTGGATTTCTTAGTGGCGGGTGTGGGCACCGGTGGCACCATCACGGGTGTATCGCAGGTGATTAAGCCGCGTAAACCATCCTTCAAAGCCATTGCCGTTGAGCCGGTAACATCTCCGGTTTTATCCGGTGGGCAGCCGGGGCCTCATAAAATTCAAGGTATCGGTGCCGGGTTTATACCCAGCATTGTGGACACTAAATTAATCGATGAAATCATTCAAGTTACCAATGACGAAGCTTTTGCTATGGCCAAACGCCTGATCAAAGAAGAGGGGATTTTATGCGGTATTTCTTCCGGCGGTAATGTGGCTGCGGCTTTGAAAATTGCAGCCCGTCCGGAAAATAAAGGCAAGTTGATCGTGACCATCATCCCATCTACGGGTGAGCGTTATTTATCCACTGATCTTTTTGCTGAATATCGCATTTAGTTCACAAATTTGGAAGCGTTCGTCCTTAATAAATTTTTACCCATTTAAGCCAGGCATAACTGCCTGGCTTTTTTTAATTGCCTGCCATTATTAAAGATACGATCCTCTCATAAATTAACAAAGCCTCAATATAATCTTAATATGATGAATATATACTTTGTTATAGAAAATGATATACAAACGCAGACATATTCATTGGTTTCGGCTATTGTGCTGGACCATTCTTTTCACCTTTGGCAGCAATGTCATAGGGGAAGATGCGGCCCATGCATGGTCTTTGGCTGAACCACAAAATGCCGTAATGCTGCCGCCCGGCACATTGATTACGGCTTCACCCGCCTTTTCATTACCCACCCTTAAAGCCATTTCCATCAACCCCAATGATCCTTTTAAAATCGATTTTGTGGTGGATACTGCAGATCAAAGCGAAGAAGCCGGTCAAGAACAGGTCAATCTCCTGGTTAAATATTTCTTGAGTTTTCTGACTATTCCGGAAGAAGAGCTTTGGGTCAATTTATCGCCTTACGAAAAAGAGAGGATCATTACCCCAGCCTTCGAGACCACCAATGCCGGCCGTGACATGCTTGTTCAGGATTATGTGCTCAAGCAATTGGCTGCTTCTTTGACACACCCCGACCATACACTCGGTAAGATTTTTTGGACCAAAGTTTTTAAACGGGCACAAAAAGAATACGGGCGCACCGACATTCCCATTAACAGTTTCAACAAAGTTTGGGTGGTTCCGGACAAAGCCGTGGTATTTGAAGAAAATGGATCGGCTTTTATTTCTGAAAGCCGTTTGAAGGTTTTGGTGGAAGATGATTATTTAAGCATTGTCAAGCAGGGCCGGCCGGCTTTTGCAGGCAAAGATAAAATTGACCGTATTTCTTCCGACATCACGCGCGAAATCATTGTTCCTGAATTGGAGCGTGAAGTAAATGAGGGTAAGTATTTTTCTCCGTTACGCCAAATGTTCAACTCGCTTATTTTGGCCATCTGGTTTAAGAAAAGATATAAACAGCATTTAATCAGCCGGGTGTATGTCAATCAGAAGAAAACATCCGGCATTGCTTTAAGTGAGCAACAGATCAAAGAAAAGATCTATGCGCAATACTTGAAGGCGCTGAAAAAAGGGGCTTATAATTTTATCCGGGAAGACCATGATGCAAATTCAGGGGAGGATGTCCCGCGTAAATATTTCTCCGGCGGTTTTTCTTTTGCTATGACATCCACGCATGTGGTTTTTAGGCCAGCCTCCGGATTGGCGCGGATGGGGGAACAGTTTAGCGCATTGAGAAAAGGGTTAAGAGGGTTATACCGTTTTACAGTGAATCTAATCCCTTTACCCTTAGGGAGCAAGAAAGAGCAGCTCCTTGCCGTGAATGCCGCGGCAGCTAAGGCAGACAAAGCTTACAATGACCTTGGTGATAAGATCAATGCAACACCTTTACACATTGATACCTCTGTCTTAGAAAGGCAGCGGGACGCTATTCAGGAAAATATCCTGACCTTACGCCGGCAGAAAGCCGAACTTCAAAGAAATTGGTTTAAGCGATATGGAAAAGTATTCCTGATGGTCGCGACGATCATTAGCACCTTTTCCGGCGGATTCCTGGCCCATGCCGGTGATCTGGTTATCCTGCCGTATCGAGGCGAATCAGTCTGGTGGTATGAGAAGGATAAGTTCGAGCAAAAGTTCCGCGGCCACCATGGCGGCCTGACAAAACAGGAGCTTGAAATTCCACTATTAACCTGGGAAATGTGATGTAAAATGTATATATAATCTTGTCCCCGTCGCAAAGGCGCCGGTACCTTTACCTTAGGATTTTGAATGGCTGAAAATTCAGGTGCCAGATTAAG
>CAZBJT010000045.1:0-9071 GCA_964492215.1 uncultured Planctomycetales bacterium
CCCTTTGAAAAACCCATCATTGATGGTGACATTCTTAATACCCACACCTTTTTGACCGGGCACCATCTCAATGACACGATCAACCAATAAAAAAGGATAACGGTGAGGCAATAATTTCATGATCTGCTCAACATTAAAAACACGCCCGCCCGATGCAACCGGTACGGCCGTCACAGGAGCGGAAATACTAGGTGCATATTTCTTGCGCTGGGCATCGATCTTGCGGACCAATTCACGGTTTAAGGCATGGCCGCTTTTGGTGGCATACACCGCACCCTTAACCTGATAACCCAACAAATATAAATCTCCGACGACATCCAAGACTTTATGGCGGCAGCATTCATCCTCAAAGCGCAATTGATTGTCCAACGGACCCGTGGCAGACATGATCAGGGTATTCTGATGGTCCGCCCCTTGCCCCAGACCTTTAGCGCGGATGGCTTCCGTTTCACTATCCAAACAAAATGTACGCGCGCCTGACAATTGCTGTTCAAATGTGGTTTCGTTCATCTCAACGCTAAAGAACTGGGAATGCAAAGCCGGGTGATCATAATCAAGTGTATACGCAATCGAAAATTTATCGGCAGGCACAATTACCAAGGATGCATTTTTATTGGCAACCACAATCGGCTCTTTGATCTCAAAAATATCTCTGGGGGCCTCGAACGAAACAATGCCCGCCTTCTTTAAAGCCGCGACAAATAAAGTACTGCTGCCATCCATACCCGGTAATTCCTGGGTATCGATCTCGATCGTTACATTATCAATACCAAGCCCGCTTAAAGCCGCCAACAAATGCTCGACGGTGGAAACAATCACCCCCTGGGCTTGCACGGCCGTACAGCGGGTGATGCTGGCATCCATCAACACCGTATCCGGACCTACCTTGACCGTTGGCCTATGCGGCAAGTCAACACGCACAAAAATAATACCTTCATTGGCCGCAGCCGGTTTTAAGGTCACATGCGCCTTATGGCCGCTATGCAGGCCCACACCTTCAAGGGTAACAGGATTTTGTATGGTTTTTTGGTTCATGTTATTTCTTCTCTAATTCTTCAACACGTTGTTTCAAATCTTTAATCATTTGCACATAATGATCTAAACGTTGGATATGCGCATTGGTCCTCACCGCTTGCTTCATGGGCTGGGCCGGATAACCGAACACCTGCTCACCGGCTTTAACAGACTTGCTCACACCGCTTTGAGCAGCCACGATAGCCCCGTCCCCAATTTCCAAATGTCCAACAATGCCGGCCTGACCAGCTAAAATCACATAATTACCGATACGGCTGCTGCCTGAAATACCAACTTGGGCCACGATCAAACAATGCTTACCTATAATAACATTATGGGCAATATGCACCAAATTATCTATTTTGGTACCTTCCCCAACGACAGTCTTATCAAAACGGGCCCGGTCGATCGTGACATTGGCCCCGATCTCCACATCATCCTCGATGATGACCGTACCAACCTGAGGGATTTTCATATGCTTGGCATCAACGGTGACATAACCATAACCGTCGGAACCGATCACCGCCCCATTATGGATGATGACCCGGTTACCTATTGAAACACGTTCGCGCACACTGACATTCGGATGAAACAAACAACCAGCCCCAATCTGGGCCTCGTGGCCGATATAACAGCCAGCATAAATAAGTGTATTATCACCAATGACAGCGCCAGGCTCAATCACCACATAAGGACCCAAGGCCACACCATGACCTATTACAGCCCCCTGACCAACAATAGCGGTGGGATGAATGCCCTGCGGCTGATAGCGGACCGAATCCTTTAATAAGAAATCTACGGCCTGGGTGAAAGCCAATGAAGGATTATCCACCCTAATAACAGTTTTCCCCGGACAAGCAATCTGCCGGGGAACAAGGATGACACTGGCCTTTGTTTCTTTTAAAAGCGGCTCATACTTGGGGTTGGCTAAAAAAGTAAATTCACCTTCCTTAGCTTCTTTGATCCCTGAAAAACCGCTGATAAAAACATTACCGTCACCGACGACTTCTCCGCTGACTAAATTGGCGATATCGGTGACGGTAATGCGCATAACGTTTAAAATTACTTCTTCCCGTAGCTGTCGTTCAACGCCTTGAGGACCTGATCGGTGACATTATTTTCTTTATCACCATAGATCAACACACGGTCATTGAGGATATAGTCATAGCCTTCTTTTTGGGCGAAGGTGCTGACCACTTTTTCAATTTCCAATAAGATCTCACGGACCTTTTCATCGCGGCGTTTGGCGAGTTCGGTGCGTTTGTCTTTATCGTAGGCAATCAAATCATTCTTTTGCTTGTCGATATCATCTTGCATCTTGACCTTCTCATTTTCCTTCATGAGGGCCAATTTGCCTTGGGCATCGCGGACTTTAGCGATCATCGCATCGCGTTCTTTTTGGAAAGCATCGCTGTCTTTTTGCAAAACAGCATCGTATTCTTTTGTTTTCTGATAACTATCAAAAACCTTGCTTAAATCCACATAAGCAATTTTCAAGTCTTTAGCAAAAGCCATGCCGCTGGCCATGACACCGAAGATAACCGCCAACATCAATACTTTAACCGCTTTCATATACCCTCCTGGTTTATTTTTTAAAAATGTTTAATCTAAAATCCACGGCTAACGCTGAAATAAAACTTGCCGCTCTTTTTCTGTTCACCTGGCTCGGAATTAAGCGGAATGCCGTAATCCAGATTGATTGGACCAATGGGGGTCTTGACGCGCAGACCTAAACCGGTACCCGCCTTTAACCCGCCATCGCCATAATCTTCAACCTTGGACCAGACATTACCTATATCATAAAACACCGCGGCTTTCAAAATGTCGATGATCGGCACGGTATATTCGACATTACCAACAAGCATGGTCTCGCCGCCGATGGGCTCTTGGGTGACAGGGTCCAAGGGACCGACTTTACGCTCATTATACCCACGGACGCTTTGCGCTCCCCCTAAGAAATAACGCTCAAAGATCGGCACGCGGTCGCTATCACCGTAAGCCTTGACCATACCGGTGCGGCCGCTGAGTTCCAGCACAGTCGTTAATTCATTGAATTTTAACGGCACATAATAACTGCCGCCTGTTTGCAGGCGATAAAAATCCTTGTCCCCGCCTAAAGGCCCACCGGCCACATCGAAACTGTTATTCACAACCAAACCGGAAGTTGGAACAATGGGGCTGTCACGGTAATCATTGGTGGTTGAAAACCCGACGGAACTGACCACATTGGTACCCTCTTCTGCCGCGAGGTCAGCCGAAGAATTATCTTCCAAATTGCCAATCTTGATCTGCTCCAAACGGTAAGTGGACCCGACAGAGAAATTATCATTAAAGCTCTTACCCAGACGCAAATCGCCGCCGATGCGCTTTTCATCATACGCATAACCGGTATTATTATCACGATTGCGTTCGGTCAAAAAGGCATCAAAGCCGCCGGAGATAGGATAATCAAACAGCCAGGGTTCGGTAAAGCCTAAAACAAGGTTCTTGCGGGTGGAACCGATTTCGCCGCGTAAACGCAAGTCCTGACCGCCGCCAGTAAAGCTGGGCCAGTTGGCAATATCGAAATTCTTCTGCTCGACTTCGATAAAGCCCACCAATTGATCGACCGTGCTGTAACCGCCACCGAATGAAAAGCTGCCGGTCTTGGCTTCCTTGACTTGGACCAACAGGTCTTTTTGATCAACTTGGTCGGTGTCTTCGATGTCATAACCGACATCTTCAAAGTAGCCGAGGTTCTTCAAACGCTCTTTGGACTTGCGCAATTTTTTGCCGTCAAACTGATCGCCGGGATACATGCGCAATTCGCGGCGGATAACAATATCGCGGGTGCGGGTATTGCCTTGGATCTTGATCTTATTAACGTAAGCCAAACCGCCTTCTTTAATGGCCAGTTTAATATCAACCTTGCCGGTCTCGGTATTAAAGGACGTGGCTTCTTCAACGCTGGCGGAAATATAGCCGCGGTCAAAATAGGCATTGCGGATGTTCCCGGTATCCTCATCCAATTTCTCGTGGCTGAAAATATTGCCTTCTTTGATGTTCTTAATGCTGCTTTTCACATCATACTCGGACAAGACACTGTTACCGGTAATGCTCACAGCACCCACATAATAGCGTTTACCTTCTTCAACCGTAATATTGATATTAACAAAGCCCTTATACAAAGGTTCACTTACGTTGGTGGCCTTAGCATCAATGTACCCGTTTTGTTCATAGAAAGCCTGAATGCGGGTCATGTCCTCTTCCAACACATCTTCTTTAAGGATGCCGCCATTAAATAACCAGGCCGTACGGGATTTGATCACCTTAATGATGCGTTTATCCGGATAAGCCGTATTGCCATAGACATTGATGCGCTTGATCTTGACGCGGTAACCTTCACGGATAATAAAATGCAAGCTGGCTTTATTGGTGGTCTCATCAACAAAAGTCTCCACATCAACCTTGATCTGGGTTAAGCCTTTTTTCTTATAAAGCTCTTCAATGGTATTGGTGTCATCTTTTAAGGTCTTATTGTCCAAGAATTTGTCTTTCTTGGTTTTCATTTTGCTTTGCAGGAAATTTTTATTGTAATAGCGGGTCTTGGAGAAGGTGATCTCTTCGACAATGGGCTTTTCTTTCAAACGCACAATGATCTTATAGCCGCCATCCATGTCTTCATGGTCGATTTGCACATCGGCAAAATGGCCGGTGTTATACAGGCGCTTAAGGTCATCACTGACAACGAGTTCCTGATATTCTTGGCCCACCCTGGTCTTGATCTTGGCCAAGACTTGGGCAATACCGATACTTTTATTGCCTTGAATATCAATGGATTTGACTATCTTGGCTGCAGGTGCAGCAGGGGCCACGGCCGCAGCATCCACCGGGGGAACTTGCATCTTAATATCAGATTCAGCAGCAGGTGCAGGCGCCGCTGCAGGTTCATCTGCAGCTTTGGTATCAGGTGCCGGTTCAGTGGCAGCTTTAGTATCAGCCGCAGGCGGGGTATCTTTTTGTTCCGCTTTATCAAGCTCTGCATTAACGGTCGGATTGTCCGTTTTTGCCGCAGATGTAGAACTATCCGCAACTGCTTGCGCGAAAACATTTTTGGTGCCGGAAATAATGACAAAACAAGCGATTAAAACGAAAATGAAATGTGTGTGTTTTTGCATGGGATGATTATAGGTGTTGTTATGTTTCGTGTCAATTCCCATCCTGACATTTTCATTCATGATGGGTGGTTTCGAGGTTCGCGAACTTCACATATTCTTTAAAGAATTTCATTTTGACGGAACCCGTCGGGCCATTACGCTGTTTGGCGATGATGGCCTCGGCAATACCGCGGTTTTCTTCCGTGGCATTATAATATTCTTCGCGCATTAATAATACAACCACGTCCGCATCCTGCTCAATGGCCCCCGATTCGCGCAAATCAGACAATTGCGGCCTATGATCTTGGCGGCTTTCAACGGCACGGGAGAGCTGCGAAATGGCGATCAACGGCACACGTAATTCACGGGCCAATGCTTTAAGCGAACGTGAGATTTCAGAAATTTCCTGCTGGCGGCTTTCCACTTTGCCGCCGGCCTGCATGAGCTGTAAGTAGTCGACAATGATCAAACCGATATCATGGGCCGCCTTAAGGCGCCGGGCTTTGGCACGCAATTCCAATATTGAAATGGCCGGGGTGTCGTCGATAAACATAGGCGCATTGGACAGACGGCCAGCCGCTTTAGTTAATAAAGGCCATTCCCCCGGCGATAAAAACCCGGTGCGTACCTTATTGGCATCAACGCGTGCCTGAGAACACAGCATACGCTGCACTAATTGCTCTTTGGACATTTCCAGGGAAAAAATCGCCACAGGCACATTTTTATCAATACAGGCATACTCAGCAATGGATACGGCAAAAGCACTTTTACCCATGGATGGACGGCCGGCGATAATAATAAGATCGGACTTTTGCAAGCCTGAGGTCATGCGGTCAAAATCAACAAAACCGGTGGATACACCCGTGATGGATTCTTTGCGCTGATAAAGCAAATCAATTGTCTCGATGGTACCTTTGACAATGTCTTTGATATGCACCGCCTGCTGCTTTTGCTTGGCATTGGCGATCTCAAAGATAAGCTGTTCAGCGCTGTCGACCAATTCATCGACATTCACATCTACGCCATAACTCTTGCTGATAATTTCAGTGGAATTTTTAATCAAGCGGCGCTGTATGCCCTTTTCCTTCACAATGTCCATGTAAAAACGGGCATTGGCGGCCGTGGGGACAAAATCGACTAATTCCGTCAGGTAAGCAACACCACCGATAGAATCCAGCATGCCTTTGTTCTTGAGGAAATCAGACAGGGTGATCAGGTCAACATTGCGGCGATCAGCATAAATGTCCTTGATCGCATCAAATATTTTCTGATGGCCGGTTTCATAAAAAAAGAAGCTATCGAGCTGTTCAATACCCAACCCGATAGCTTCCTCATTAATCATCATCGCCCCTAACACCGATTTTTCAGCATCGATGTTCTGAGGAGGGATTCTTACTTCTTGGTTACCCATAAACGGACTTTAGCAATGGCTTCCTGATGCAGTTTCACGCCCACTTCAAAAATCCCTAAATCTTCAATCGGCTTTTCGATCACTAATGTTTTCTTGTCGATCTTGACACCTTCGGCTTCGAAAGCTTTCAAGATCTCGCTCTCAGAAATAGCACCATACAATTTTTCCTGGTCGTTGACTTCAACAGTCACAGTCAAAGAAATTTTGCTTAACTCAGCGGCACGGGCCAAGGCTTCGGTTTTTTCTTCTTCATACTTGGCTAAGCGCTTGGCTTTCTCTTTGGAAATGCGCTTGATATTGCCTTCGGTCGCAGGCACGGCCAATTGACGGGGCAATAAATAATTACGGGCATAACCGTCTTTGACCTTTACCGCATCGCCGACTTTCCCTAAATTTTCCACATTGTCTGTTAAGATGATTTGCATGATTATTTCCTTTTAGAAGACCCGACCGGCAATAACCCCAAAAACCGGGCGCGTTTGACAGCGACGGTAATAAGGCGTTGTTGTTTGGCGGTAGCACTGGTTAAGCGGCGTGAAAATACTTTACCGCGTTCCGTTAAACATTTTTGCAAGAAAGCAATGTTCTTATAATCGATCTGGGTACCCTTAGGGATAGACATGCGGGTGGGGCGATAACCGCCGGCGCTGCTGCCACCGTCTCTACTGCTGCTGCGGCGTCCTGAACCGAAACTGCATTCACCGTCTTTTTTAAACGGCTTGCGATCTGATGAACCTTTAGTTTTTCTTCTTTCCATTTTTACCTTCCTTGGATGTTAACTATTCTTCCCAGGCGATATCTTCCGGGGAAATCACTGTATCTTGATCAGCGGCATCTTTGGCCGTGAGTTCCTGACCTGCAGGGGACCCTTCAGCTTTGCTGCCACCGCCTAAAAACTGTATACGTTCAGCGCGCACATCAATGGTGCTGCGTTTTTGCCCGTCGCCGGTTTCCCAGGAACGGCTTTGCAAAATACCTTCAACGAAAACCGCACGCCCTTTTTGCAAATACTGATTGCAGATCTCGGCCTGTTTGTCCCATGCGGTGACGGTGATAAAACAGGTGTCTTCTTTTAATTCGCCGGTACGGTCCTTGAATTTACGGTTAACGGCCAAACGCAAATTAGTTACGGCCGTTCCATTGGGGGTGTAACGCAATTCAGGATCTTTGGTCAAATTACCGATCAATAATACCCTGTTCAAACTTGCCATAATACAAACCTCCCATCATTACACCATCGACCGGCACTTATTAAGCAGCCGGTTTAACAACTGCTTCCTGCTGCTGATTGGCTTCCTGCCTGATGGTCAAGAAACGCAAAAGCTGCTCATTGATGCGCAGCAAACTGTTGAGTTTATTGATCGCGGCGGTCTTGGCCTCGACATTGACTAAATAATAGGTACCTTCCCACACTTTATTGATGGGGAAACTCATTTTATGACGTTCCAGCCAGATCTGACTATTGACAAGCTTGGCCTCGCTTTTAGCAACGGCATCCGTCACTTGCTTGGCAATCTCGTCTTTGGTCGTCTGGGGCGCGTGCGCATCGACGATATAGATCACTTCATACTTGTTCATTGTTTGTCCTTTTTGTTAAACTGATTCATGGCTTGTCCTACCCCTTGGCCCACCCAGCTGTGAACGCAACAAAGGGCTTGATTAATAAAATCCGGCAAGCTTTTCTTCTCACCGGCGGTGAAATTCGCTAATACGTAGTCGACTGTTTCCATGCCGACTTTGGGTTTGCCGATGCCTAAACGCAAACGGGCAAATTCATTGGAACCCAAATGCTCAATGATCGACTTTAAGCCATTATGACCACCCGCACTGCCCGAGGGCCGTATGCGCATCTGGCCGAATGGCAAGGTCAAATCGTCGCAGACAATCAAGATGTCCGACGGTTTGATCCCTTTTTTAGCCGCTAGGGCCTTGACCGAAACACCTGAAACATTCATAAAGGTGGTCGGCATCAACAAAGAACAATTGGTGCTATCAATATCCGCTGAGGCCGTAAAACCCTGGACCCCAGCCGTGTTGCGCAATTTTATTTTGCATTCTTGAGCTAAAGCCTCGAGGACCAAAAACCCTAAATTGTGACGGGTATAAGTGTATTGCTCTCCCGGATTGCCTAGCCCAACGATCAATTTCATGATCTAATTTACTTTTTATCGTCCTTCTTTGCTGGTTCAGCTTTCTTGCCTGCAGCGTCGCCTTCTTCTTTCTTTTTCTCTTTCAAGACTTCCAGTTCAGCTGGAGCTTCACCTTCAGCCGGTGTGGCAACTTCTTCGCGCATGGAACCGGCCACGGTCGCAACCACGGATTCCGGGTCATGCTTGGTGCGCACGCCTGCAGGTAAAACTAAATCTTTCACATGCACGGCATCATGGATACCTAAATTGGTGATATCCGCTTCAATGTGATGCGGAATATTTGTCGGCAAGCAAACAACGTCTAATTCCCACATCAAATGGTCTAAGTTACCGCCGTCGCGCTTAACACCGATGGCCTCG
>CAZBJT010000046.1:0-9035 GCA_964492215.1 uncultured Planctomycetales bacterium
GGTGTCGCAATGGCAGTTTAAGCGGGTTATCTCAATACATGGTCTTCAAGAAGAGGCGTTCGATGTTATTTTGCGCGGCCTGGCGGATAATCAGCAAACCGATTTGATACATACCGTCAGCAGCACATCTTCGTTGAGAGACAGCGGTGTGGTTGAAGAGGTGCGCAGTATTCCCTACAGCCGCATTATCGCCCGTCCTTGGGTGGATATAGGCAGTGCCAAGACGATCAGAAATATTAATGCGGTACGTCGACGGGGCATTGAAAGAGGTGCAGCAGTCGCCTTATTAGGCCGCCAGATCAAAGATATGCCGCTCGATCGGATTCTGGGTCCTGATGCAGATACAAGAAATATTGTTGATGAATTGATCACACATCTTTTATTCCCAAGATGGGCATTTAGAGATGCACGTCGAAATTTATTGAGATTGTTCGATGCGCGCAGTGAACGCAGAAAAATATATGAGATGTTTGTGACGCTTAAGAAATTCATCGAATTAGCCAATGATCCGGACATTGATAATTACCGTTTCGTTATCCTTATTGATGAATTCTCCCTGGATGCATATGGCGGCTGCGGTTTGATGCGCATTTTGGCTCATACTGGGGCAGGCCGGCAAACGAACTTAAAAGAACGCTACGATCTTAATGATGAGGTGCCGTTTACGATTTATTTGAACCGTTCGCTGCTGCTGGCGGCACTCACGGATCCGGAGTCTTTCCAAATTTTGCTGAATTACCTGGTCGACAAACGCCGTCATCCGGATGAACAAGGTTTAGAAAAAGCATGTGAGAGCTTGTGGCAAGGGGTAAGGCTGGTGCGATTGGTGAGGGAGGGTGATCAAGACAATAGCAATGGGTGTGATTTCTTAGCTGCTTCTAGGTATTCTAGAGCTATTGCAGAAGGAGGCGACCACCCGCGTACGCTGACTGCCCGCAATCATTTGGTGGCATTTCAATTGAACCCTAAACGAGGCCATGATCTTGAAGAAGCGTATAAGGCAGTGGCCCAATTGACTGAAGCCAAAAGAATAGTTGAAGCATTAAAGGCAAACCCACATCTTCACCCGGTACTGAAGGATTTCTTACGCCAATATGATATGGGTCTTTTCCTGGATTGCGTGGATGCCAGCTTGAAGTTAAGTATATCGGAGGCCAGGAAGAAAAGCCTTGATCCGCTTGAAGTTTTTAAAATCGAAGCAGAATCTTTGCGTGGCTTGCTGGGTAAATTAGCTGAGTGTAAAAAGGACAGTGCAGGGCAAGAAAATTGGGTACCGAAAGAGAAGTTTTTAACTATTGGGGAAAGTCGTTACTCGAGGGTATTGATGTATATGAGTATGACGCTGAATAAAATAGCGAGGATTTATTTTTATCAAGGCCGCGTTCCTGAAGCGGTATCTGTTTTTATTGAGAACCCCCAAGATCCTCCCGCCAAATGGCGGTATCGGGAATTATTTGAGAAAACAAAATCGCTGCCGCATCTCGAAGAGCGGCTGGTGCATGGGTTGATGAGTAATCATGATGGCCAGGTCTTGGCTTATTTGTCCTCTTTCATTGATAGCTTCTATTATATTGGACAAAAAACAGTAGCGGAATGGGAATTGGATTACGTGGATGCCAGCCTTAGGTTAAGTACGGCCGAGGCCCATAAAAAGAGCTCTGATCGAATCGAGGTTTGGGAAATTGAAGCAGAATCTTTGCGTGGCTTGCTGGGTAAATTAGCTGAATATAAAAAAGATTCTGCAGGGAAAGAAAATTGGGTGCCGAAAGAAAGGTATCTAACCATCGGGGAACAGGGGCGCTCGAGGGTATGGGCGTATATAAACAGGACGCTGAATAAACTGGCCAGCATTTATTTTCATCAAGGTCATGTCGCTCAAGCAATCGCTATTTTTATCGAGAATCCCAATGACCACCCCGCAAAATGGGAGTATCGGCAATTATTTAAGGACACAGAATCCATAGTACGTATCGAGGAACAGCTGGTGCAGGGGCTGATTAATAATCATGATGGCCGCGTCTTGGCTTATTTGTCCTCTTTTAAGGATGGCCTCTATCGCATTGGAGAAAGTACAGTAGTGGAATGGGAAAAAGGCATGAGGATGCATTCTTTTATGAATGCACCACGTTTCCCCTTAGGTCTTCGTCCGCACATGTCAGCTGACCTGGCTGCCGCTATGCTTAGAGGCGATAAAGCCCTCAGGGTCTTTATTAAGGAGCAGGTCCGCTTAGAACAAATCGCCTTAGGCAATGATCCCTCCAAGTGGGAAGAAATTTTCCTAAGCTGGCATGAGTACATGGTTTATGTGCGTGATGGTAAAGTGTACAGACGCAAGGCCAATGCCGATGATACGCAGGCCTTAAAAGACTTAATCCGCGCCATGATCATGGCGCATCAGCTTGCTTTGTTGGAAACTGGAGACAAAGAAAAAGCCATCACCGCCGCCCGCAACATCCACATGCGCCACAACATGGCACACCTGTATCCCAACAACAAGAAATACAAAGCCCATCATCTAACCGTACAAAAGACACCGCCGAGTTTGGCCATGGCCGAGAGCTTCGATAATGAAACAGCCCTCAATGGTGTGGTTAGAAAATTACAGCAGCGGGTCAAAGTTTATGGTGTAAAGAACGCCATTATGATCGGTACCAGGAAATACACCGAGGATGATAATGGAAAGGTTGGTTTAGGTATTATCACTCCGGAAGAAGACATAGGCCCACAATGGTGTGAATGTGGTCAGGCATCCCGCATTGCCAAAGAATTATTGGATCAGGCCAAAATCCCCTCACGTGTTGTAACAATAGATATACGTCAGAATACCTTTCTCGCCCCGCAGAGTAATGCAATGGTAGAAGGACGGTTATGGAAAGATTTTGATGATTGGCGCAATGATTACCTGCAAAGCGAATGTCCATTGCTTGTCGGGATTGCCGTTTCCCGCTGGGGACATACGATCAACGTTACTGAAACGGGTGATGTTATTGATGCCACAGGCGTACTGGGGATTTATTTACAAAAACTAGGGCAAATACACTTTAAATTATCTGAGCATGCTTTTTTGCGAGAGGCGCTTGAGACAAGTACCGATGTTCAGCAGCAGATCAATATATTAAATTTGCCTTTGCAATATCTTGATAAAGATTCACCGGACATGCTTTTCCCTGTTGTTTCATATCCATTGGCCTCTGAGATTGTGGATGGTAAGTATTTATTGATGGCAGAGATGGGAGTGGGCATTCATGATCATCATTTGATTGTCCATTTGCGCGCGGCCAGGCAATATTTTCATCAGGGTGAGCAACAGGCCATGATTCCACAAACCATCCAGGCCGAGTTTAATATCCATTTAGATGACCTTATCCAGGTGAAAGAACAGGCTGCTGCAGTCTTAGCGCAGGGGGATGTTGCCGCTATTAAAGATTTTATGCTGTCGGTCCCGCAAATGACTTCGCGTTGGCTGGTCAATAATGTGACAAGGGAGAATTATCAACAGACATTAAGAAAAATAAAAGGTACAGCGCAGTATGGCACTATTTCTCAAGCCGAGCCATTTCTTGAGGGGCATTGGACAACTCAACAGCATCGGGAAACTTTGCTAAGGTTCTTTGAAGAACAGATACCTGCCCTATTAGGTTTATTGGCTCATTGGGAAGAGCCGATTGATTCAACAACTCCTGCTGCGCCTATGCAAGAAGTGCCGGCCATTGAAACATACATAGCCCGTCGAACAGTTGAAGGGGACAGCGGCGTACAGTTAATCGACCCTGCTTCCGGTATCAGTCTTGTGGCAGGAATGGCGGATGTACCGTTACATAGATTTTACCTCGATCAATGGCCCCGGCAGGAGTTCTGGATGGCACGGTTTGATCTATCCGTCGAGGAATATGGTGCATTAGAGAAATCGGGCATGCTCCCGATCTATAAAAATACGGGTGGTACCTTTAACCCGTTGACAATTTTATATCACAACCATAGCCCATTGATGGTGGTGGTAAATAATGTGTCGCTGCAGGATATACCCGAACAGAAACGGTCAAAAGCATTAAGTAATTTCCGTCATGATGTTGAGCAACAGGTAAAAGAAGCACTTAATTTTCCTAAAAACATGCAACAGCTATGTGTAGCACCCTTGTTTAGAAAATGGAGCAATACGCCTTTTACTGTTGTTTACTCATTGCAACCTATGCATACACATGTCGGCCGCCTGATGCCCGAATATGCTGCTGATTGGAATAAGGCATTAAGAATGGTGGAAGGCTTAAAGCCGGTCTTGCGTATGGGGCGGTTGATTGATTTGGTTGAAGGGACGCCGGACGGTATTGCCAAAATGGACGGTATTTATTTAGGGAACACCACCGATTTCTGGTTGGCAGGGACCAATATGGCTAAGTTTACAGAGCGTGGTGTCCGTACCGACGAAGTATTGACGCTCGTCTTTTTAGGTGGTGGTTGCGGCCTAGAAGTGATCAAGGCTTATCAACAAGCCAAACAGATTGGATTTAAACGCGTTAAATTTTATGCCACAGATGTGGATCCTTTAGCGGTGGCTAACCTGCGTTATAATTTTGCCCGTGCCGGCTTACCCGAAGATGAGGTGATGGTGGTATTGGCCGACGGCCTGCGTATCAATGGGCTTCAACCTGCCTCATTGGATGGTATTCTCCTTAATGCACCTATATGGGAAACAGGCCATGATTTGGGGAAGGAATTCTCCGATGTTGACGGTGTATTGTTAAAGCATCTATTGCAAGAAGCAAAGAGTTATTTGAAACCTCGCGGGGTTTTGGAGATGAATTATTTCTTGAGTTCTATTTTCTTGCATGAAGTTTATAAGCAAGGCTGGGTGCCGGCATTGATCGAGGGAATAAGTACAGCCGGTCAAAAGATCGTTAATCCATCAGATCACAAGGCTTGGGACTATGCACGTTGGACCCTTATTCCCCGTCCATCAGAGAAGTTCAGCGAAAAACACCTTACGCAATTCATTGCAGATCTGGATTTTTTAGCCCGAGCTCATTTAACTGCTTATAAAATGACTGATAGTGGGGCATGGTGCCATCAACTTGAAGCTTTGCAAAAGAAGTATTGGTTTCAATTTCAGAAGATTAAGGCGGGGCAATTCGATGAAGCTTTCTTAATAGAGTTGTTGATAGCTCACATTGGCTATTTATTGAGTTCAAGCCAAGAGGCTCATAGGCTTCTGCTAGCAGACAAGCTGTCCCATAAATTATTCGAGCGATATGATTCTAAGCAGACAGTTAACTGGGCTTTTAGAATGGCCACCCCGGGTTTTGGCATCAAAAGCAGAAGTTCATTGGCACCCGTGGCACCAACAGCCCCGGCACCTTTAGGCTACACCGGCTCCCTTCAAGAGTTGCTTAATTATTGCATAGCCGGCGATACAGCGAAGCTTTACCAATTCTTATACGCCCAGGCCAGGCTTGAAGAAGAGCAAATGGTTTTACCTGACGGCTCCCGCCTTTTACCAAATCATTTTTTAAAGATGCATAAACGCAAAGGGGTCGTCATGGTCGGTCCCTGGGGTATGCGGCGAGAGGATTATAATTATTGGCAACATGGCAAAGGTTTATTAGACATCGCACAACAGACAAAAGTTGCTTATTATGAACGTTTCAATTATTTAATAAAATATATGCATTACGATGTAAAAAGAGCACGCCAAGAAGCCATCGATTTTGCCGCCGAGAAGCATGCCAACATCAACCTTGCCAGGGTCATAGCATTTTTACAAAGCCACCAGCGTGAATCATTAGTGCCGCAGGTGTTGGGGATGGCTTCGTCAACTCATTGGGTCATGCATCTGTTAAGGCATTATTTTGGTTATTATTTCCCCTTCTGGGCACTAAAGACTAAGCCAGGACTGAATGTTTCTATTGGGCCTGGCGAACCTGATTCAGACCATTACGAGATTCAATTAGCCCGTCACGGTGTTAAATTCCAAGTGTTTGAGCCTAACCCGGATGCACATCGCGCATGGGAGAACACAATTGCCAAGGATAAGCAATTATCTAAATCAATGATATTGCAGCCATTGCTGCAGGCCGGATTTGAAAATAACGGGCTTAAAGACAATTCTGTAGACAATGTTTTTATCAATAGCGTCTTCTCTTACCTGAAGATCGAGCGATCTATTAGAGATAAAATCGCTGTTGAGATAGCCCGGGTCATGAAACAGGATGGTTACGTCACCATAGGTTTTTATAACCATGTGCGTTTGGATGCAGATCTCGAAACAGAGCCATGGCCTGGATTCTATAAAGAAGTTGAACATAGAGAAACCAGACGGTATGCCCGTTTGATCAACCGTACGCTAAGCGAGCGCCATCTGAAGCTTCGTAAATTTAGGGTAATTGAAGAGTTCCCTGAGTTTAAATCCCCCAGCCATAATTTATTGGTTTATAAAGTAGTCACTACACAAACTTTCCAGGAAAGAATAAAAGCTGCCGCCGACGCCGCATTGAAACAAAGGGTTGTGGCCTTGCTGCCTATTTTCAAACTTACCCTGGCCGCCCTATGGGCCTGGGGGTTAATTACCGGCTGGTGGGGATGGATGGCATTGGCCGTCGGGGTTTTCTTTGTTGCGCCGTTTATTGAAGAAGGTTTGCGCAGCTTGGGTCTGTCGGATGAAACGTTGGTCCGCTGGCATTATTTCTCCGCTGCAAAACAGAAGGCCTTACGTGTCTCCCTGGCTGAAATAAGGGGACACGTAACAAGTACATGTCCCCTTATTTCCTATGGTTGGAAACATTTAAT
The DNA here is from genome assembly GCA_964492215.1 of uncultured Planctomycetales bacterium. GTDB lineage: Bacteria > Omnitrophota > Gorgyraeia > Zapsychrales > Fredricksoniimonadaceae > CAYNTZ01. Next base: position 6,781 of record CAZBJT010000046.1, read on the forward strand.
CAATAACTTGAAGGCGTTAAAACAAGCCGCACCATTTATCATCTTGGCGTCGGTCAGCACGGTATTTATTGTGAAATTGCTCGGTGTCTGGGTGATGTATCCGGCTGGTCTGGCTTGGTTAGATATTAGGGAATTGGCAACAGCCACGGGTCTTGTCATGACCGCGATGGTGGTGGGTGGTGCCTATCTTTACCGTAAAACTAAAGGGACGTGGAACTATCACAATGACCGTGTGTTAGGTATTTTTGCCTTTTTGTCCGCGGCGCAATTTAGTTGGACGTTTATTTTGGCCCAACCGGTAATCCATGCCTCAGGGGCGTGGATGTTTGTGCTGATACTTTATACGACGTCGCTGTTCATGATCAATTATGTCTTTCCATTCTTAGGCGGGACATGGTCAGGCCATGCCATACCTTTGTATAAAGAAATCGACCTGATCCGTCAGATGAATAAAGAGGGAAAGAAGTTTACCGCCATATTTTTGACTGGGAGTTTCTCCAGGCTTGCTTTTGCCTCCCCATTGATCTATTGGGCTTATACCATGACGCCCGCCGTACTGCCGGTGGAAGCAGCCGTCATCACCCAGGTAGGCGTTGTTATGGCTTTGATCTGGGGCATGCTTTTTGGGGAAAAGATCCGCAAATCTGTTTGGGTTGGGGCGGTCATGGTGATTGCCAGCATTGTACTTAATGTATTTCTACAAAACCCTGCCGTTGTCGCTCTTACCTGGACTTTTAAATGGTCCGCAGCGGTGGTATTTATATCTTCCATAGGCGCAGGTTTTCAAGCGCCGGCGCATAATTGGGTGTTTAAGCATTTCTCTTATCCGGGCAGGGAAAAAGTTGTTGCGAGTTTAGGGTACTGCATGGGTATTATAGCGGTTGCATTTATGTGGTTTATCCCTGCCTTTCATCACAGAACAGCAGATTATTCAATGGGCTATACGGTCATTATGGCGGTCTTAGGCGGGGTTGCGGCCGCATCCGCATGGATGCTGTCATTCTTTGTCATGACAACCTACCAAGCCATGCATAAGAAAAATGGATCAGCAGCGCCGGGTTCACCCATCAATAAGAATGCCTTCGGCTTAGGCCTTTTAATCGTTATTTCAGCCACATTGCCCTTGGTCGCCACCGTATACCAAGCCTTCCTGTTACGCACCATGCCGTCGCTAGGCCAAATCGCCGGCATCTTCGTCGGTATACTAGGCGTCGCCATAGCCCGCGTCGGCGGCGACATGTACGATTCTCTCCGCAAAAGAATTGGTAGCGTCTACCAATTTCGAGGAGACGCTGCAGAAGCGCAAAAAGCCAGCTTCTGGGGTTCGATGTGGTTTGGGTTTTATTTTATAGGACGGGGTGGTGTGTTATTACTCGCCCAGGCTATGGCGATTTGGCGGGCATTCAGGAGAGAATACGGTTGGCTCAAAGGTACGTGGTATGCCTTGACTAACACGGCGATAGCAACCCCTAATACCCGCAACCTCGCCTTTGGTAAAGTAGAATCTAAATATCAACAAGCCATCAACCGCTACGAGCAAGCCCATATAGAAGGAAAGGGTGAGCGTGATGCGTACCGAATCAATGCTGACGGTGTTTCAATCGGTTTTGCCGGTTTATCAGGTAACGTTCACCGTATATCCAGATCGTTACGGCCACGACAAATCCCAGTATTAGGTAGAATCCAAACATTTTATTTCCTAATGCTTAGTTTGGCTATTAGTAGGTTTACTGCGGGTGCCCAGGTAAACAAAAATGGCCGCGATCAAGAAAGCACAAAACATATAGATGGCAACACCAGTCGTAGCGCTCATCAGAATTTCCTTTCGTTGGAAGTATCGTTCAATAACAGTATACCTAATGAGGAGAACCCGGCAAAGAAGAATAATCCTATTCCAAACATGGCAGGACTAAAGTTGCCGGAAACAAGAGGGGATAGGATTAGTGAGGCAAATCCAAGATTGCCTGTGTTAAACAGCGCTTTCGCAAATTCTTCGCGTTGTTTAGTGTTAAATCTTATGTCGAACATGAAAAACCTCCTGCAGGCTTTAGTGGGGGGAATTAGTATTGAGAATCAAAAATCAGTTGGGGGAACTGATGTGTTTAATGTATCAAATTCACCTGCAGTTGTCAATGAGTCTACATTATCGGCTAAGCAACAAGATCTTATGACCAGGCATTGCATTTTCACCGAACTTCCCCGTTTAAAATGGGGCACGGATGCGATACGCAATGCCGCTTCCGGTGTCGCGGAAG
>CAZBJT010000047.1:0-9026 GCA_964492215.1 uncultured Planctomycetales bacterium
TCGACGTCATAAACAGCATTGACTCTGGGGCTCAATTGATACTCATTGATGTATTGATAGGCCTGGTCGAACCGTCCGCCATAATTAAGGGTCAGGCGTTCCGTCACCTTCCATTCATCCTGCAGGTAAAGCCCGTAGATCTGCCCCTGCTTTTGATGATTATCAATAATGGTGATGGGGTCCGATGCATTGCCGGAGCCGTCAACAGGAAAGACCGTAGAGGCATTGTCATTGACTGCCTGGGATATACTGACCATGGAGCCGCCGCGCAAGGTATGCGCGTCGTTTAACAGATAACTGCCATCCAATTCAAGCCCATTGGTGATGATGCTCTGATCCACCCGGCTGGCTATGCCGTTAAAGATCAAATCGCCATTGATGTCCGGCCTAAAAAGCACCTCACTGTCACGGTTGAATGCCGATAATTGAAAATCAAGTTGATCGACGGACTTTTGATAAGAAACGATCGTATAATAATTCTGTTCGGTTTGCCTCTCGTTTAGATCCCGTGAATCAGTGACGGGAAAACCAGACGGTGGTGTGAAAGCAGCACTCGGGTCTTGCCCGGGATTATTAGGTATTTCGAAATCCCCATGAGACCCATTGAGCATAATACTTAAGCGGCTGTTATCATCAATGACTTTGGATACATACACAAAGGCCTTGCCCTGCTGGACTTGATCATGGATGGCACTTCTGTCCTTAGTGGGATTTTCAATACCCAGGTCATTTTCTAGGTAACTTGCCGTTACATAATAATTAACATCTTTAGTGGCATTGCCATAACTAAAACTAGGGGTCACACTGCGGTGACTTCCCCCATACATGGATACCTCTCCTCCTTTATTAAAAATGCCGTCTTTGGTGTGAATGTCCACAATCCCAGCGGTGCGTAACCCATACTGGGCCGGCAAAGTCCCGGTAACCAAGGACACCTCATCAACAAAACGCGTATCAAGTTCTTGGCCAAAACCGCTGATGCCTTCCGGTAATAACACATCATTGATGCGGTATTGCAAATTGGCATGCTCACCGCGCACATGCATTTGCCCAAACGAATCCTGGGCCACACCGGGCGCTCTTAGAAGCACCTGATTAAAAGCAGCATTATTACCTTGGGACTCGGAATCAATTTGACCTTGATTGATGGTGTAGCTGGTGGCCCCGAGGCTCGGTGCAATGCGTTGACGGGACTTGTCTAACTTACCTACAACCACCACCTCATCAAGCTGTGCCGGCTTGGTGTCGTCGGCATAAACCGCCATTGAAAACAAAGAAACACCTGATACGAACAATATAAATATGGAAATGGGCATAATCCTCCCTCTTAAAATCAGTTAAATAAAAATAGGTGATTTAAAGAGAGACAGGTGGTGCGCGAAGAGCGGGAAGGGCAACAGAAAAACTCTGGATAAAATCTTGAGGCAGGATACATATATGTACAAAAGAAATAAATGCAAAGAATATGGGAATGACCGCCACAAAAGTAAACAACTGGGTCATTAACTGGTAAACCTGGCAGTCATCATGCTCTTCCTGGCTGATATGATGGTGCATGCGCCCATGCAAAAACTCACCGCCTAAGGACAATGACAAAAGAAAGGCAGCCGCACCCAATACCAGAAAAAGAAATACTTTATTCTTCAATGATTGCATTTATTAAGCCCGCTTTATCAAACGTAGACCCCAAGCCGCCGCAAAGCAGCACGCCGCGGCCAAAACAATGGCAGCGCCGGAAGACAAGCCGAGATAATAGGACACAAAAACCCCCACTAAAGCGGAAACAACGGCAAAAACACAGGCCCAACCTATCATGAGACCCAAACGGTCCGTCAATAAACGGGCAGCCGCTACCGGAATGACTAAAAGCGCATTAGTTAAAATAGTCCCCACGGCCTGTATGCCCACGACCACGGTCAGGGCCAAAAACAATAAAAGCCCATAGCGCAAGGCATTGACGGGGATGCCGATGGCCTTGGCATAATTAGGGTCGACGGAGAAAATCTTCAGCTCTTTATAAAAAAGCGCCAGCATCACCAATGTCACCACCGCAATGCCGATGATCAAATAAAGGTCCCCATTGGTAACGCCGAGTATATTACCAAAAAGCATGGCCGATAAATCCCGGTACGACTTAGTCGAACTGATCAGCAGAATACCAATGGCAAACATTACCGTCGGTATCATCCCGATCGCTGTGTCCTCATAAACAGCTTCGTCCTTGGCCAAGAAACCAATGACCAAGGCGGTCAACAAGGTGGCTACCAGCGCCCCGCCAAAAATATTGCTGCCTAATAAATAGGCAATCACTAAACCGGGCAAAGCACTATGGGTCAAGGCATGCCCCACCAAGGACATGCGGCGCAATACCACAAAGGTACCTAAAGCCGCACATAATACACCGACGACGATCGCGGCTAACATGGCGCGTTGGATAAAAACATAATGAAATGGATCGGTTAAATAATGCATCATCCGTGATCACACCCTTCATGACCCGGCGCAGCGCCTTGCTTGCCGTCTAAAATTTGCCGGCCGTCTTTTAAATAGATGGCCGCATCATAACGGCCTTCTTCCTCATCAAAATAATGGGTGGCCACGATAACGGTCTTGCCCTGGGCTTTAATACGGCGTAAAACGCCGGCCACCGTTTCACGGGTGGCCACATCAACTGCATTGAGCGGTTCATCCAATAAAAGCACATCCGCGTTCTGGGCCAGGGCCCGGGCAATCAATACCCTTTGCTGCTGGCCGCCGGAAAGTTTGCTGATCTGCCTGTCGGCTAAATCCTCAACCCCTAATTGTTTGAGTGCATCCAGGGCAATATCCTTGTCTTTTTGCGACGGGCGCATGAACCAGCCTAAATACACATAACGGCCGGTGATGACTAAATCCAACACACTCATGGGGAATTGCCAGTCGATCTCGCTGCGCTGAGGCAAATACACCACCCGGTGATGACAGGCGCCCAATGGATGGCCTAAAATACGCACCACTCCTGAACGCGTGGGCAAAAGCCCGCTGATGGCTTTAAATAAGGTTGATTTACCAGCGCCATTAGGGCCCACTAAGGCAATGGAGGCACCGACGGGAATACGTACATTGAACCTATATAAAGCCTGCTTTTCTTCCCCCGGATAAAAAACCTCCAGGTCTTTGATCTCTAAAGCCAAAGCTTGAGGTTCAGGATTACTGTGACGGTGTTGACAATAAGAAAGGATCATTTTAAATATTCCGCAAAGATCTTCACATTGTGCTGCATCATTTTAATATAGGTGTCGCCGTCGCTGCCTGGTTTACCTAAGGCATCGGTATATAATGCCGGAGCCAAAATCACGCCGGCTTCCTTAGAAAGAGTTTCGATCAATTTAGCATTATGGGTATTCTCGGCAAAAACCACCTTGACCCCGGACGAACGGATTACATCCAGTAATTTAGCGGTTTCACGGGCGGAAGGCTCGTCGGCTTCGGTGGTTGCCGAAGGAATGGCCGTGCCGATGATCGTCAATCCATAATGATGGGCAAAATAGCCTAACGCGTCATGGGAGGTGACCAAACGGCGCTTGTCAGCCGGTATATCTTTAAAAATATTCATGATCCATTCTTCAAGTTCATTTAATTGAGCCAAATAGGCATCGGCATTCGCTCGATAGGTGGCGGCATTAGCGGGATCCACCGCGATCAATCCGTCGCGCACCTGTTTGGTCATCAGCATCACATTACTGACATCCTGCCAGGCATGCGGGTCAATATCTTTGGTCGCCAAAGCAATGGGCTTAATTGTATCAGTAACAACCACCCGCCTGGCTTTTGAGGCGGATGAGGCATAAAGACCATTAAGCCAATGCTCAAAATAAAACCCATTCTCAAAAATGACAGCGGCCTGAGACAAACGTATGCTGTCTTGCGGGGTGGGCTCAAAGGTATGCGCATCACCGTCAGGGCCCACTAAAACAGTCAAATTGACCTGAGTACCACCCACCTGCCGGACAATGTCCCCTAAGATGCTAAAAGTCGCTACGGCATTGACCTTTACTTCCTGGGCCTGGGCCGTCGATGGGGCCATCAACAAAACAGTAGCTAATATATTAGTGAGAACAAACCAGGACATCTTCATGGCAATCTTTGCATTCCTTCTTATTGTGGTGCTTGTTTAATTCATTCCAATGTTTCTTGCGATGCGGGGTCAATACACCTGAACCGCGGCAAAAAGGGCACACATTATCCAGGGACTCCAAAATAGCCGCACGGATAAATTCCGAACGGTTGCGTATCCCCTTCATCAATTTCATCAAATCACGATCCACCTTAAAAGTAATGACTTCAACGCCCTGGGCTGAGGCCATAATGTTCCTTTCGTTAAATGTAATACCAAGTAATACCAGGAAGTATAGCATAAAAAGAAATTCAGGCAAATAAAAAAACCGGGACACATTTTTCTAAAACTGGTCTTTGTATTTTAAGTAGACTTGGGTTTCGCCTTGTTGGGTGGCGGTATCACGGGTGGACGATGTGCCATTGGATTCATTGGCTTGGGGCAGGACTTTCTTAGATATATTAAAGCTCACATGGTCGGTCATTAACAAAGCCCCTTCCACCTTCTTGGAATAAGTCACAGGATCCCCATTGAGGGTGGAGGTTTGTTCCAGCTCGACGCCGACATTAATATCATCGGTCAATCTTTTCCTTAGACCCACTTTCCTGTCTTGATCGTCATAGGGCAACGCTGCCGAGCTTAAACCATATTGATGGGCGAATTCATTACCGGAACCACCCAACAGGAAATAATCCATAAAATCACCGGCCAGCTCAGTCGAAAGTGTATCGCGGCTCAATGAGGTACCGGTGCTCGTCCATCTTTTCCCGGTAGCCAAAACCAAAAGGGCCACATCCTGCGGCAGCGGCGGATCGGAGTGAATGGCCAATTCCGGTTTTAAGTAGGTGCCTTTAATGCTTATATCGATCATGTAATCACCCACCTTGGAGGAGCCATGAATATCCAATAATGGGTTATAGGTGTCCCCTTTAAAATAAATCTTACTCTGGTTTAAGTCCACCCCGACCTTGCGCGCCACCACAAAACCGGAATCCACAACAACCTCACCTTGTACCGATAGATGAGGAAATATGTGATTTAATGTCACATCCAGGCGGCCAAAACCATTACTGAGGGTGGTTGTTTTATAACGGATATGATCGACGAATAAGCGTCCGATCACTTGCGGCGCAGATACCGGACCTTTAATCACAAAATCGACATCCGACACAAATCCCTGCAAATCTTTAAGCATATCCACCGGAGCAAAAGGGGCGCTGATCACCGCCACATCAATCGTACGGCCATACAAGTCTCCTTCAACCACCCCATCGTGGATTTGACCGCTAAAAATGATCGGCTCGCATTCGGGCAACGTCAGCCGCGCATTCAAGACTTGGGTTGATATCTTGTCCCAATGCCATAATGGTATCTCCACCCTCATTTGCTGCACACGCACCTGACCGGCAGGCCAAAACGGCAAACGCGTCACACTAATGTCTTTTAAGACCAGGCCTTTATAAATGGACCCTTCATAACTGCCGACTTTAATATCGACGATGGGGGAATATTTCCGGATGGTATAGTCGATCAGCCAATGGGCACCCTTGGGGGTAACAATCAATGAGGCAACAGCAATGCACAAGAGGATGGTGGCGGACACTACCGTCATGAGAAAAACGACGGCCAAGTATTTAAAGACACGGATGAAAAACATGATATTAATGCGGCAAATTAACGCCGGCCAGTATCTCCATGATTCCGCGGCGGACCATCATCACCCCGATGGCGGCCAACAGAAGCATCATCACTTTAGACAAAGCCCGTGAACCGGCCTTGCCCAGCCAATGCATCAGCACATCGGCATAGAAAAAAACAATAGCCACGATCAGGATATTCAACAGCACGGCAATCAATGTCACGGCCATGCCATGCACGCTGGCCAACATCAAGCTGATGGTCAAGACCGCCGGTCCCACCACCAGTGGCGTACCAATGGGAACAGCCCCTAATTCCCCCGATGAATCTTTAAAGCCTTTCCCTTGACCGGCCAAGTCAACCATGGCTAAGCAGAATAAAATAACCCCGCCGGCTACCATAAAATCACCCATGGTGATGCCCATGAATTTAAAAATAGCCTTACCTAAGAAAATAAAACCTGTGGCCACCAAAACAGCCGTAACCAAAGACTGGATGATAATACGCCGTTTTTCTTGAGGATTAAGTTCCTGGGTCAAGCTGGCAAAAATCGGTAAAATACCGATGGGATCCATGGTAAAGAACATCGGGATAAACACTAAAAGAATCTCATTTAGCATAAGCGCCTTTGGCTTTGTGCAGAGTGACATTCAACAGGCGGATGACATCCGAACCTTTTTTATGTAATAGGATGATCTTGTCACCTTCCTGTACGGCAGCTAAATTTTCATCGCTGGCAACAAAGACTTGGCTTTGACCGGTGCTTAACTCATGAATGGTGAGCTGTTTTGTTTTCACATCTTTAGCCACCACATACCCTTCCACCGGAACAATATCATTACGCAACAACGATGCCTGGCTCGGAGTAGCAGAAAAAACAATCACCCCCAAGAACAACATGCAGATGATAGAAATTCTCATGATCAACTCCTTAGTTTAATATAGCAAAAAACGATTAATTTACGGCTTTACCCCTACCCCATAATCATAAACCATTTGCCCGCCATACCAACTGGCCGCCAAGGCTGAGGCGGTGAGCAAACAAACAAGCCCAACAAAAACCGGACGCACCCACGCAGGACGGCATTTATGCAAAAGCCCTAAAATCAAAAGCCCGGCTAAAGAACTGTACATAAAGATCAAGGCGTACATTTCATGGGCTTCTAATAAAGGGTGATGCAAATGCAGGCGCTGCTGCTCTGCCTGTCCGGCTAAAACCGTGGGGATAGAAAATAAAGCCGCCATCGCGTAAAGCACGACGGCGGCTTGATGTAACAAACTTTTGCGTGACACCTGACTCACTATTTCCAACAGCAGGGCGCCTACGATAAAAGCGATAGGAAAATGCACCAGCTTTGGATGTAACGGTATGAGAAAATCAGGCATGCATCATGTCCTTATTTAGTGGCAGCAGCTGCTTTAGCTGTAGCTGCTACTTCATCTTCAGCGATCTTGGCATATTTTTCCGGATTCTTGTCGAAATCCTTAGGGCACATGCCGCAGCAAAGGTTATAAATCTTACCCTTATACTCATGTTTGACAATGTCTCCCATTTGCCCGACCTTATCACCGCTGACCGGGCATATTTTATTACCAACCTCAACCGGCTGAACAGCAGCTTGTTGAGCGATCGCGCTATGCATCATAACGCCGGAACCTAATAACATCACACCTAATACTAATGCCATTGCTTTTTTCATGTCTCTCTCCTTGTTGTATGTATTGTAGTTTAACTGATTTACTTATTCAACCCCAATTCCCTTGCTTTCCACTGGGCATAGATTACCGGATAAACCAAAAGCTCCAAAATAAAGGATGTGACAAGCCCGCCCACCATGGGGGCGGCAATGCGTTTCATTACATCGGAACCGGAACCTTCCGATAACATGATGGGTAAAAGACCGATAAAAGCAGCCATTACTGTCATCATCTTGGGCCGCACCCGGCGCACCGCGCCATGCACAATGGCTTCATCCAGGTCTTGTTTGGTTTTCATGCGGCCGGCTTTAAGCGCGTCATGGTAGGCCATGTCTAAAAACAACAGCATCAAGACCCCGGTTTCGGCATCAAGCCCCATCAAGGCGATCATGCCCACCCATACGGCAATGGAAACATTATAACCCAAGACCCATAACAGCCATACCGCACCGACGAGTGAAAAAGGTACCGCCAATAAAACGATACCTGTCTTGACCGCCGAACGGGTATTGAAATACAACAATAAAGCAATGATGAAAATCGTCAACGGCAGCACAACTTTCATGCGCTCCTTGACCCTCAGCATATTCTCATACTGGCCGCTATACAAAAGACTATAACCTTGCGGCAATTTCAATTGGCTGTTGACCAATGCTTTGGCACGATTAACATAGGTACCTAAATCAACGCCGCTGACATCCACATACACATAACCGGCCAGCATGCCGCTCTCATTACGTATCATGGCCGGCCCTGAACGCAGAACAATGTCCGCAACTTCAGCCAACGGCACTTGCGCCCCCGACGGCGTTGACACCAGCACCCGTTTTATCTGGTTTAAGTCCTCGCGCAGTTCACGCGGGTAGCGCACACTTACCCCATAACGGGCGCGGCCTTCGACGGTGGTGGTGATATTTTCACCGCCCAAAGCCGTTTCAATAGTCATCTGGGCATCTGCCACGGATAAACCATAACGGGCCAGGGCCTCGCGCTTTAGGTCAAAATCCACAAAATACCCGCCGGCGGTACGCTCGGCAAAAACGCTGCGCGTACCCGGCAAATCTTTAAGGATGGATTCGATCTGAACTCCGATCTGCTCAATGACCTTAGTGTCATCCCCCAATACTTTTATCCCGATAGGGGTGCGCACGCCGGTCGAGAGCATATCAATGCGGTTCTTGATAGGCATGGTCCAGGCATTGGCTGTGCCCGGGATCTTGAGCGCATGGTCCATTTCATCGACTAAAGCCTCATGCGTCATGGGCTTGCCATTGACCTTACGCCATTGGCTTTGCGGTTTTAAAAGCACCGTTGTTTCCATCATAGAAAAAGGTGCAGGGTCCGTCGAGCTTTCCATGCGCCCGGCCTTGCCCCATACCTGTTTGACTTCCGGGAAACTTTTAAGGATACGGTCCTGTGTTTGCATAAGCCGCGCTGCCTCGGTCACCGATATGCCGGGCATGGTGGTGGGCATATACAAAAGGTCCCCTTCCCATAAAGGCGGCATAAACTCCGAACCTAATTTCAAATATACCGGGATCGTGGTGAGAACCAAAAGCACGACCGTCGCGCCGAGGTATTCGTGTGTGTCGCC
>CAZBJT010000048.1:0-8936 GCA_964492215.1 uncultured Planctomycetales bacterium
TGAAATCGGCAGAAACTTAGCTAATTTCTTATTTACACCGACCGGACCGGCACCTGGGCCGCCGCCGCCGTGCGGGGTCGTGAATGTTTTATGCGTATTGATGTGCATGACATCAAAGCCCACGTCGCCGGGACGGCAACGGCCTAAGACCGCATTTAAATTCGCCCCGTCATAATACATGATGCCGTCGACGGAATGGATCAGCTTGGCAATTTCATCAATATTCGACTCAAACACGCCATAGGTGCTGGGCACGGTCATCATCAAACCGGCCACTTCGTCGGTGATAACAGCTTTTAACGCTTCGATATCCATGCCACCGTCGGCATTAGATGGTACGGCAATGGTTTCATAGCCCGCAATAGCGGCACTGGCAGGGTTAGTGCCGTGCGCGGAATCAGGGATGATCACGTATTTCTTCTTGGTGTTGCCGCGGGCCTTGTGATACGCGGCCATGAGCATGATGCCGGTCAATTCACCATGCGCACCAGCCAATGGCTGCAGGGTGAAATTAGAAAACCCGGTCATCTCACACATCCATTGCTCTAATTCAAATAAGACCTGCAAAGCACCTTGAGTTAATTGCTCGCCACCGGCTAATTGCGGCAATAATGGATGCAGATCAGCAAACCCAGGCAAACGTGCCAAGGCTTCAGTAAATTTGGGGTTATACTTCATGGTGCAGGAACCCAAAGGATAGAAATGCGTATCAATGGAGAAATTCTTTTGGGATAAATGCGTGTAATGGCGAACCACATCCAGCTCTGCTACCTGCGGCAATGGCGCATCTTCACGGCGGGCATACTTAGCAGGTATGCTGACCTTAGCCGGCACATCAGAATTAGGGAACCTGAATCCCCGGCGGCCTTCCACACTTTTTTCGAATATTAATTCCATTTTTATCTCTCAAATAATTGGTGACTGTCACCAATTATTTATGCTAAAACTTCTTCCAGGGCTTTGGTGTAATTTAAAATTTCTTCTTTGGTGCGTTTTTCGGTGACAGCGACCAGTAAATAACGCTCCATGCCTGGGTAATAACGACCCAGCGGGAAGCCTGCGGCATAGCCGCGTTTGATCATATCCCCTACAACTTGGGATGCATCCTTAGGCAAATGCACGGTGAATTCATTAAAGGTTGGTGAGGAACGTTTGACTTCCACACCTTTTATTTTCGCCAAGCACTGTTTGGCAAATTCAGCTTTATCTAAATTTAATTGCGCCATTTCTTTCAAGCCACCTTTGCCGATCATGGCCATGAAAATAGCGGCCTGCACGGCGCACAGCGATACATTGGTGCAAATGTTGGATGTGGCTTTCTCACGGCGGATGTGCTGCTCGCGGGCCTGCAAGGTATTGACAAAACAGCGGCGGCCTTGCTTGTCGGTGGTTTCACCGACGATGCGGCCGGGCATTTTGCGTGCATATTTCTTACGCACACACATGAACCCTAAATATGGACCGCCAAAATTAAGCGGTAACCCTAAAGACTGACCTTCACCGGTGACAATATCAGCGCCCATGTCCCCTGGCGTTTTTAATAAACCCAAAGAGATGGGATACACACTGATGATCACCAAAGCCCCGACGCTGTGCGCCTTCTCGACAATATCGGTAAAATCATCAATGGCACCAAAGAAATTCGGTGTTTGCAAGATCACCGCGGCGGTACCTTTATCTAATAATTTATAAATCTCATCGCGGCTGCTTTGGCCGTGCACCACGGGTGTTTCTTCAAATTGATAATGCAAATGATGGGTATAGGTACGTAAAATCTTGCGATAAATGGGGCTCACCCCGCCGTCCATGATGATTTTGGAACGATTGGTGACACGAATGGCCATCATCATGGCTTCATAAAGGGCGGTGCCTCCGTCGTACAATGAGGCATTGGCCACTTCCATGCCGGTCAAGGCGCACATGGAGCTTTGATATTCGAACAAAGCCTGCAAGGTACCTTGCGCGCATTCGGGCTGATATGGTGTGTACGCGGTATAAAATTCACCACGCGATGTCAGGGCTGAAACAGCGGTGGGGATATAATGATCGTAATAACCACCGCCGATAAAAGGCACCAGGCGCACATTGTTCTTAAGCGACATATCAGTCACTTTGCGCATGACCTCATACTCGCTTAAGCCGGGGGGCAAATCGAAGGATTTCGGGCGATGCTGCGGCTTGATATCCGCAAAAAGGCCATCCAGGGAATCAACCCCGATAACCTTAAGCATCTCTTGGACTTCACTGTCTGTATTGGTGATATAAGGATTCAAGAAAAAACTTTCTAGCGATTAATGATCGAGGCTTTCTAATAAATTGCGGTATTCTTCCGCGCTCATCAGATTCGTCGTCTCATCGAGATCGCGGACTTCAATCTTGGCGATCCAGCCTTTGCCGTAACAATCTTTATTGATCAAGGCCGGGTCATCCTCGAGCTTGCGGTTGATCTCAATGATCCTGCCGCCGATGGGTGCAAAAATATCGCTGGCGGCTTTCACCGATTCGACGGAAATGCATTGCTCGAACTGCTCGACTTCCTGGTCTTCCTGGGGCAATTCGACGAAGGTGACATCACCCAAGGCATTTTGGGCATAATCCGTAATGCCCATGGTGGCGATAGTGTCTTCAATATTGATCCATTCATGCTCTTTGGTATACAAAAAATGATCGATGATTTCTGTTCCGCTGCTCATATCACTACCCTCTGTTAATTTTTTAAAGACCCATTTTTATAAAACGGCCGTTTGGTTTTGGTGGCCGTGCATTTGCTTCTTTCATCACCGAAGTTTATATCAACACCGTCGGAACTCTTGTTGATAAAACCCATGCCTATACCCACACCCAGCCCCGGTGAAAAACTGCCGCTGGTGACAACACCGATTTCACTACCCGCCGCATCATAAATCTTATGCTCGGCCCGCGGGCTTTTGCGCGATTGGCTTATAAAACAAGCGATCGTGCGTTTCACACCGGATGCTTTTTGTTTTAACAAAACATCCTTACCGATAAAATCTTTTCCCCAGTCGATGAATTTGTCCAAACCTGCTTCCAGCGGCGAGATATGCTCGTCTAGCTCATGGCCGTAAAGCGAATAACACATTTCAACGCGCAACACATCGCGCACGCCTAAGCCAGTGGGTTTCACTGTAGCATTTTTTAAAATGCTTTTCCAGATTTTGTTAGCTTTTTCCCAGTGGCAATAAATCTCATAGCCCAACTCGCCGGTATAACCGGTGCGGCTGATCAGGCAATCCTCACCCAAAAGCGTAAAATGATCGAACGTGTAATAGGCTATTTTCTCTATATTAGGTACCAAAATCTTTAAGATATCACGGGATAAAGGCCCTTGAAGATCTAACTTGGCGGTATGAAAAGACCGGTCATCAAACGAGGCATTTTGAGTTAAATGCTCACGGAAATGCGCGGCATTTTTCTCAATATTAGAAGCATTGACCACAATCATCCATTCATCTTGGGCTTTACGGTAAACGATCAGATCGTCGATGATACCGCCCTTGTCATTTAGCATGGCCCCGTAACGGCAGGTCTTAAGCGGCATGTCTGCGATGGTCTGGGTGACAATGCGGTCTAAACCGCTGCTAAGCGCATCCCCCTTGATCACAAACTCGCCCATGTGTGAGCAGTCAAAGAGCGAACAGGTCTTGCGGTTATGGTCCCATTCAGCGAGGATGCTTTCATACTGCAAAGGCATGTTCCAGCCGCCAAAGCCAACCATTTTGGCGCCCAAGGCAATGTGTTCATCAACTAAAGGTGTATTATGTAGGGAGGTTTCTAACGACATGTGCCAACTATAACCAAAAGTTTTTGCCTTGTAAAGCGAGAAAACAAAAAAGCGCGCCTGGGTGGACTCGGCGCCTTCCGTTCGCCTGCGGCTCACTTCAGGTCGGCCACCCGCTCTATGGATTGCTCCTATTCGTCGCAATCCATAAACAGAGCTCCCTTCGAGTCCCTCTTAATAAAAAGCGCGCCTGGGTGGACTCGAACCCCCAACACCCAGTTCCGAAGACTGGTGCTCTATCCAGTTGAGCTACAGGCGCATGATGCTATGGGCCGGAGCCGGGGAATATTTTTTAAAGGCTTCACTCCCCCCATCCCCCACAACAGATGCAGGGTTATCGACATCGTGAGCTTGAGGCTTATCGGTAAATTAACAAATTAGGCGTGGCATCTGGCGGGGGACGTTCCAGCCTTTAAAAAACCTTCCCCAGCTCCTTAACTCGTGCTTTTAAGCGTTTTACCCAAAATACTTCAATGCGCCATCTTTTAATTTATAAAGAAGCACCTATCAAACTTGCCATCTTACCCATTCTCCAAGCTTCAACAATATCTATGTCGCGAATAAAATTATTTAATAGAGAATCATCTAACAAAACCTGCTGGTACGCTTTCCTGCCCAATTCTTCACACTGAAAACACCTCAAAAAATATATTTCCTCTTGTGCTGGTTTCATACCGTGCATGTGAGCAAAATCACATCGCATTTCATATATCTCTTTTAGAACTTTCTTAACCTCTTCACTAGAAAAATTATTATTAGACTCACAAAGCTTCCAAAAAATCTCACCTCTAGATATAAATTGATTTGTAGTCTTTCCTATAGATGGATTAATTAAAGCTTCTAGGACTCCCACATGGTACGGTAATCTAAACGTTATATCACCTTCACTGCATCCCTTTAAAAAACTGTACAAACCTCTTTTTAACCTTAAAAATTCATCTTCTTTTGAATAAATAAATTTCAATTTCTTATATAAACTAGACCATTGAACTAAATGTTCATTACACATGTCTACGGCATATTGATTAGTATGAAACCACTTATCAAATTGGAAATAACTTCGAATTTTAACTTCTTTATCTATTTCACTTCCTGTTAAAAAATATGCATTAACTAAATGAAATGAACCCGTAAGCATGCATGAAACCCATATTTTCCTACAAACACGTTCAATTTCTTTATTCTCATCATCAAAGACTTCAGGAGTACTGGTTGGTATCTTTATTTCAATAATTAAATTAGACTCTTTAATTTCATCCCATTGAAGCCCCAACCAACCCTTCCAAACCGACTCATTAATATTAGGATAATGTCTAGAAAGGGTAATGCTATCATCGAATTTATAAATAATCTCATCTTTCAGAGATTCACATAAACCGTTAAGAAATATATAACCAACTTTATAAGTTTTACTCATTTTTCCTTATCATTTTAGTTTTAAATTAGCAATATTATACTACCGAAAATAAAAAACCTCCCTATAAACTTTAAAGAGGCCACTAAAAGGAGCTGAGGAAGGTTTTTGGGGGCTGGAACGTCCCCCGCCAGATGCCACGCCTAATATGTTAATTTACCGATGAAGCTACCCCCCTCCCGAATTTGACGCCGTGCATCTGTTGTGGGGGTTGGGGGGAGTGGAAGCCTCCAAAAAGCTTTCCCGGCTCCGGCAGGTAGAAACATGCGTGTAGAATTATGGGGACACGTACCGAATCCAAAAGACGGATTCGTTACATGTCCCCATAATTCCGAGACATGTTATTAATTGGTAGACGCTACCAATTTTATTTTAAACGGGTGTCGGTGGGGTCTAGGTGGTCTTGGTAGAAGCTTTGGCCCCAGCCGGCTAGTTTGTTGTCGATGAAGCAGATGGGGGTTTTCTTGGCGTAGGATTCGAAGTTTTTGTAAATTAGATATTCGACCATGGTTTCATTGGTCTTTTTGTAGACTTCCCATTCAGCCGGCGGCCCTAAGACAGCGATGACTTGTTTCTTTGTCATGCCGGGCTGAAGGTCCATGTGGGTCTGATACTTAGGGGTGGCGCATCCGATGAAACTTACAAGCAAAACAGCTAATAGGAAATTTTTCATTTTATTTGGCCCAAGTCTTTCTGGAATTCATAGGTTACAAAGAAATTACCGTCGGTCACACGCTTGACCTGGGCTTCCATGTCTTTATTGCCGGACGAATCAATCAGCACGATCATGCCGCGGGCCTTGGATAAAGACTTGGTTTCCATATGGCTTAAGGTTTCTAAAAAGAAATGCTCCCCCGTCTTGGGGATAATGATCTCCCAGCGGCCGATGGTGTAATTGATGCTTTTTAATTCATTGATCAATACCTTCATGCTGCGGGAAGGGCCCACCGATTGCAGCATGCGATGCGCGGAATCAACCATCATGCCTTCGCTGGGCGTAAACCATACCAAAGCATCATACTTGCGCTGGTAATAATAGGCGACATCACCGGAGACCTTGTCGCCCACGATCACCACCCTGCGCCCGTCTTCAAACCCCAAGCTGGGATTAATGTATGGTGCCGGCGAAGTACACCCGCTGACCATCAGAAAAAATAACCCTATAGAGAAAAAATTTAGACGCATAAAATTTTTATTCAAAAAATGTATTGCCTTAAGATTAGACCCTAATACAATGAAAGTCAATAGGGAGGATTGCAATGAGTTACGGTGATTTCATGAACAAGGTTCGCCAGTGGGACAATAAAGCAGCGCAATGGATGGTGCGCCACTTTTATATCCTGTTTTTCGAGATCATTTTAGTGGCGATCTTTGTCGGCATTTTCATGAACTCCTTGAAGATCATCAATGTGAGCATCGACATGGACAAGAACAACATGCTCGAACGCCTGCTCATGACGCAAAGCGTCAATACCCTGCTTATCGTTATTTTGCTTTTGTTTAATTCTTTCTGGCTTCTCTATATCTTCAGCAGCATCTTGAAACTACGCGGCGTACTCAAAAGCATCGACTATAATTTAAGCCGCCGCCGCGACGACAACCGCAGCAACAAAGACCATTAAAAATATTCCTGGCACAAGTCTTTGACCGTTTGAACAATCTTATCCTTGAAATTCTTGGCTGACTTAATATCAATAGTCTCTCGACGGCTCTTTAAATAATGCATTTGGGCCAAACCGATGGATGAGGCATAAAGCGCGGCATTATTCAACCCCTTGGTGGCCGCACCCATGGCCACGGGCAAATTCACCCGCTCCTCAATACGCTCAAGCAAGCCCGGCAATAAAGAACTCCCACCTACCATCACAATGCCTTTATTTAACTGATGATATAACGAAGAACCTTTGATCAATGTTTCCAAATGGGTGAGAAGATTTTCAACTTCCCAATTAACCGCCTCACACACCGCCTGACGCTGCAGAGGCATATAGCCTTTTTCACGTTTGACCAAAATCTCACCGACGGTGGTTTGCGGGTCTATTTTATTGGCGACCGCATGGGTTTTCTTAATGTCTTCCGCCAGGTCAATGGTCAACCCCAGGCGTTCGGCAATGCTTTGGGTCACATAACTGCCGCCCCAAGGAAGCAATTGGATGTCGCCTAAGCAACCGTCTTTAAAAAATAACACCGTTGTCATATTGGCACCGATATCAACCAAAGCCGAACCCTGGGCCTTGGCGGCTTGATCTAAAGCCACCTCCGTCGCGGCACAGGCACTGAAAGCCACGTGATTGACTTCATAACCGGCCTGATGCACGGCCTTGGTGAAATTACGCACCCGCACGCTGTTAGCGAGCAGCAATAATAAATTCCCCTCTAATTTACGGCCATATAACCCCAAAGGATTTAAAGACACATTGACATCATCGACGCGGTACAGTTGCGGAAAATCATGGATGATCTCTTCTTCCAACGTGGTGCCGAGCAATTTGGCTTGATGGTCGACTTTTTTGATGTCTGAACCGGCAATGACTTTGGTGCCGCTATCGATCAAAGGAATGATGGCATTGCTGCGGCGGACAATTAAAAGATCGGTGCTTAAACCCAATTCCACCGATGTCATATTGACCCCGGCTTTCTGGCAAACCCCTTGCACGGCACGCTTAATGGCTTCAGCCAATTCAGTGATGTCGCTGATGGATGCTTCCTTCAAGCCGACGGTGCGCGTTTCAAAGACACCCAGCAATTCAAGGTTATCTTTGTCCTGGGCCCGCACGATGCTGGCCTTGATCGTATGCGTCCCTATATCAAGCCCGCAAAAATGTTTAAGCTGTGCCATCTTTTTGAACATAAGAATTATTCCTTCTTTGTTGTTTTATCGGGATGTTCGGCGATCAAGGGTTCCTGAAAACGCACATCAATATATTTAACCTGGGCAAAATCAACTTTATGCTGCACGATCAGCATTTCTAAGATATCGATTTTATGCATGCTTTGGTCCTGGTCGATAATCACATGCACGCCATCACTTAAGGTGATATCAATCTTGGATGGGTTATCAACGCTCAATGAGGCGATCTTAAGGCCGCGAAGCACCGGGCGTTTGAAAGCTGTCAGGATCATCATGGCCACATCCAAATTCTTGGCAACTACCGGCGCCCCCAAAACCACATTACCTTTTTGAAAAGCGACCCCTGAGATGACCGGCAATGCCACGGGCGGGGTATTGTAATAAAGTGAAACCCCCTCGGTATCAATGACCAGATACTTACTCTTTAATGCAATCTGGGCCAACGCTTCCCGTTTCTTGGCCAGCACTTTAATGCGGTCCGGTAATTGACGCACCACCCTTAATTGCGCGATCTGCGGGTATTCGGCAGCGATTTGCCGATGCACTTTTTGAATATCCACTTTGAAAATATTGCGGCCCTTTAAACTTTTGAGCACGCGCATGTCGATGAATTGGATGGACACGTCAACCAATACATTCTTCACTTCAAAGATGGGCGATGTGGTAAGGAAATTGACGGTCCTGGTGTAGACGGTAAAACAAATAAAAGCGATCAATAAAAAAACAATGGTGCGGATGACCGCGATACCGGAAATATCAATGCCTGATTTTTTGGCCATAACCTAAGTCCAATAATTTTTCGCATACATGCACAAAGCTGTACCCGACGGTGGCCGCAGCTTTGGGGAATAAACTGGTTTCCGTAAAACCCG